>JARVJW010000081.1 GCA_029775955.1 Nitrososphaeria archaeon
ACAGTAAGGAAGAAGGGGAACGTAACGAAGGCCTAAGCCGCCTACGACTCAAAGAAGGAGCGGCTGGGCATAGAGCCGGCCATAAACCTGAGGAGAACGCTGTAGCCAACTCTGAGGGGTCCTATGCCAAGAAGCGGGAGGTCTTTAACAGGCTAGGACGTGAGGGATGGAAGCGGGCTAAGGAGTACGGTTGGTGGAGATATTCTTCTCTGTATCAAGAAGGTGACAGCGTAAGCTCTAGACGATTTCAGAAGGCTGAGCTGTCGCTAAAGGTGTTACTGTACAGCAAGTTTCAGTCCATGTAGGGAAGGAAGGAACGCGCCTGCTGGACCCGTCCTACGGAGAGGAATTGCATTAACAGGAGTTGAGCTACAAGCTAATTTTAAATCTGTAATTTATCCTAATTTTTAAATAATTAGCATAACTTTTAATTAATGCAACAAAGCAGCTTTCAAGGAAAGTTTTTAAAGCAACTAAATAGAGATAAGGGAAGGTAATGCCAGAATTTGGGTATTCGTTTGAAGGTTACACTGAAGCTTCTGATGTTAGGGGAAGCCTTAGAGAGGTTGATGTAAGTCCCAAGGATGCAAGGGAATTGGCTGTTTATCTAAAGGGCATGTCAATTGATAGGGCTAGGCTGGTGTTACAGGAAGTTGCATCAATGAAAAGATTGGTGCCATTTAGGAGATATAACTTGAAGATGGCTCATCATGGGGTGGAGGGATTCAGAACTGGGAAGTATCCCGTAAAGGCGGCAAAACTATTTTTAAAATTGCTGGACAACGTTGAATCAGTAGCTGACTACAAGGGCCTAGACCCGTCAAACATGGTTTTGGTTCATGTTGCAGCTTATCCAGGGAGAAAGTTAAAGAGGAACATTCCTAGAGCATTTGGAAGATCGTCTCCTAGGAACAAGGTCCTTGTTCATGTGGAAATTGTGGCGAGGGCATTATGACAAATTATTATCCAATGCTTGCTGAGGCAAGGCGTAACGTGATGCTCAAGGAGTACCTTGATGTTAGCCTCAAGCAGGCAGGATTTATAGATATGACAATTGAAAAAACCCCACTTGGAACAAGGCTAAACGTGCTAGCTCTAAGGCCAGGACTGGTTATTGGACCCCATGGGTCAAGCATAAGGGCTCTTATGGAAGACATATCGAAGGAAATCTCTCTGAAGGACATCACTGTCAATGCGATGGAAATTCAGAATCCAGCAATTGACCCAAAGGCTATAGCTATGAGGTTATCCAATGCCCTTCAGAAGGGTGTAGCTTTTAGAAGGGCAGTGACAGGTGTAATTAATGAAGCAATTAATGCTGGTGCCATTGGAATAGAGGTAAAGCTGCAGGGTAAGATAAGAAGCGAAAGGGCTGCATTTCAGAAATTCACGGAGGGGGTGCTTCCTAAAAGTGGGTTTCCACGTGAATTTTACACTAGAACTGCTGTAGAACATGTATTGATGAAAATGGGGTTATATGGGGTTAAGGTTACTGTAGCGTATAAGTATCAGCCAGAGTTCCGTATAAAAAAGGAGGAAGAAAAAAATGAAAGTGATAAAGGTAACAAAGTTGAGTGATGAGGACCTTAAAAAGAACCTGGAGGAACTAAGGAAAGAGTCACTGAGGCTCAGGAGCTTAAGAGTAACTAGAATGTTAGCAAAGGAATCTGGATCAATAAAGAGCGTGAGGCGTAACATAGCGCGCGTTTTAACTGAAATGAAAAAAAGGGGAATTAAATCATGATAAAGCTTGGGGACCTAATAAAGGTTAAAAACACTGGTGTGGTAGGCACGCTTGTCTATGAAACCAAAAACACGTTTTGGATCAATTCAAGTCACATCAGCATCGTTCCAAAGGTTGGTAATTTATTTGAGGTTAATGGCAGAATTTACTACGGCAGTAGTATTGCCAAAAGGGCATGGGAGAGGCTAGATCCATAATGATAAGCAGCCTAGGGATCAAAGTGGTTCAGCCTTCAAGTTCGTGTTCAGATCCGTACTGCCCCTATCATGGTCACCTTAAAGTTAGGGGAAAAGTAATCGTGGGAAGGGTTGATAGTTTGAAAATGAAAAAAGCGGCAGTGATTGAGGTAGAGTATTCAGCATACAACTCAAAGTTTACACGATTTGAGAGAAGGAGCAATACAATTCATGTCCGGGTTCCTTCATGCGTAGCAGTTAACGTTGGGGATTTAGTTGCAATTGCTGAGTGCAGGCCTCTTGGAAAGAACATTTCACATATAATGTTAGGCAGGGTGATTGTATAAAATGCCAGGTGAAAAGACAAGAGCAGTTTCGGCAAAAGGTGTTGAAGAATATAAACCCCACATAACTAAATGCATACCTGTCACTGCAATGATAAATTGTGCTGACAACACTGGAGCAAAAAAACTTAAGGTAGTGCAGGTTATTAGGTATAAGGGAAGGTTAAAGCGCGTTCCATCGGCCGCAATTGGAGATGAGGTTGTCGTGGTAGTGAGAGTTGGTACTCCAGAGGTAAGAAAACAGCTATTTCATGCAATAATTGTAAGGCAAAGGTATCCTATGAGACGCATATCTGGTGATCGTGTTTCATTTGAGGATAACGCAGCAGTTCTTATCACACCTGAGGGTGATCTTAAAGGAACTGAGATAAGGGGACCTGTTGCTTCGGAAGCTGCTGAAAAGTGGCCCAGAATAGCAAATCTGGCTTCCATGATTGTGTGAGTTGATATAAGATGAAATTGAAAAATATTGTTAAAAAGATGAACTGGTCTGACAGGAACAAGCAGATGCATTCAATGGTTTCAGATGAACTGAAAAAAAAGTACGGGTTTACAACGGCAAGAGTCAGGAAGGGGGACATGGTAAAGGTAATGAGGGGAGATTTCAGTGGTGTGCAGGGAAAAGTGACAAAGATATTTGCCAAGCAAGCTAAGATAGGTGTAGAGGGCCTTACTAGGAAAAAGATAAACGGGCAGGAAGTTCCAGTAAAAGTGCATTCATCAAATGTAATGATAACCCAATTTGATACAAGCGATAAAAACCGTTTTAAAGGGGTGAACACAAGTGGCTAAACTTGGCGGTTCAAAATCCAGGAAAAGGGAGGTTCTTCCACCTTTCTATATAACATCTAGGAAGAAGTACACTTTTTCCACAAACTTAAGGGCTGGAGCTCATAAGAAGAGCTATGCATTTGACCCAATTACTGTGCTCAGAGACATATTAAAGCTGGGTAAAAATCTGCAGGAGATTAAGAAAGCAATGAGTGCCGGGGCGCTGCTTGTTAACGGAAGGGTTGTCAAGGAATATCAGGCACCATTGGGGCTCATGGATGTACTTAACATAAATGGGTCGGAAACATATTACAGGCTGCTTCCAATTAATGGAAAAGCACTTTACCCTGTCAGTATTGATAAAGCTGAGAGTGAGTTTAGGATAGGCAGAATTGTAAAAAAGACTTCAATAGGAAATGAAAAGTACCAATATACCTGCCACGATGGCTCAAACTTCATTTCAGAAAGTAAGGATTATAGGCCTGGAGATTCTCTATTGATATCTAATGTGGAAGGTAAAATAGTTCAAGCTTTTCCCCTTGCAAAGGGGAATTATGCAATAATATTTAAGGGCCGTAGAGTTGGTGTTGTGGGGAAAATCGTTGAAATCCTTCCGAGCACCTTAACAAGGAAGGGCACAGTGAAACTTTCTGTTTCAAATACGATGGTAACTGTGCCTAGTGATTATGTAATGGTTATTGGAAAGGAAAGGCCTGCAATAAAAGTTTCAAGTGGTGAATTGCCATGATGAGTAAGGAAAATACAATAAAAAAGATAAAAATAAACAAACTCATTCTTCATATAGCTGTGGGACAGGCAGGGGAGAGGCTTGAAAGAGCAAAGTCTGTTTTAAGGGACCTCAGTGGACAGGAGCCCAAAGAGCTTAAGGCAAAAAAGACCCTCAGGGACTTTGGAATACATAAAGGTGAAAAGATAGCCTGCATGGTAACTATCAGGAAGGAGCCAGCTATACAACTTCTACAAAGAATACTTCAAGCTAAAAATAATACAGTTAGCATTTCATCCATAGATAAAAGGGGAAATCTTGCTTTTGGCATTAGAGAACACATAGACATACCCGGTGTAAAATACGACCCGGAAATAGGCATATATGGCATGGATGTTATGGTAAATTTATCTATGCCTGGTCTGAGGGTGGAAGAAAGGAAGAGGTCAAGGTCAAGTGTTGGAGATGCTCAGAAAGTGAAAAGAGAACAGGCTATAGAGTTTTATAGAGGATTAGGGGTGAACTTGGTATAATGGCAAAGTTAAGGAGCAACAAGCCAAGGTATTATGGCAAGGGTTCAAGGGCATGTATAAGGTGCGGCCAGTATGGGCCTGTAATACAAAAATACAATTTAATGCTCTGCAGGCAATGTTTCAGAGAGGTTGCAAAGAGCATGGGGTTTAAGAAATTTAGTTAGGTGATATGATATGCCAGCAAATGATGTTTTATCAAATTTGTTTTCGACAATAATGGAAAATGAAAAGAGAAATACAAAGGAATGCATTATAATGCCAGCATCAACCCTTTTACAGGAAACGCTTAAAGTCATGCAAAAAAATGGCTATATTGGTGAATTTGAGCTGATAGATGACAGGATAATGCCAAAACTCAAAGTGCAGCTTTTAGGAAGGATCAACAAGTGCGGGTCAATAAAGCCAAGGTATTCAACCAAATGGCAGCTAATTAGTCAGTGGGAGAGAAGGTACTTACCTGCTGTTGGAATGGGAATAATTCTTCTTAGCACAGACAAGGGTGTCATGAGCCATAATGACGCCATGAAACAGAAACTTGGTGGGAGGTTATTGGGTTATGTCTACTAAAAGGCAATTTTATTCTGAGAACGTTGAATTATCATCAGGCGTTACAGCAAGCCTGCAGGGATCAATATTAAAGATTATAGGGCCCAATGGAGAATGCCAAAAGGATTTTGGCAAAATGAAAGTTAGGTTGATCGTAAAGGAAAATGTTGTAACAGTATTTGCTACAAACAAAAGGCGAGATAATTACGCAGTTACAAGGGCTGTGGCTATGCATGTAAAAAATCTAGTTAATGGGGTAGTTAGCGGTTACAGGTACAATTTAAAGGTGGTTTATTCCCACTTCCCAATCCAGATAAATATAAAGGATAATAAGATAAAAATAGATAACTTCATAGGCGAAAAATTTCCTAGGTACGCCGATATCGTTGGTAATACAAAAGTGAGAGTTGAGGGGGATGATATAATAGTTGAAGGGCCATGTAAGGAGGGCGTTGGGCAAACCGCCGCTAATATTGAAAACGCTACAAGGATCAAGGAAAAGGATCCAAGGGTATTTTTAGATGGGGTGTTTATATATGAAAAAGCATAAATTTGTAAGGCAGGAAAGTTGGAGATATAAAAAACTAAAGGTAAACTGGCGAAAACCAAAGGGAATTGATAACAAGATGAGGCTCCAGATGAAGGGTTGGCCACCGCTTGTTAAGGTAGGGTATCGATCAATTAGAAAGGGTAGGGGTTTGCATCCATCTGGGCTGCAGGAGGTACTTGTTCACAATGTTAGGGAGCTTTCAGAAATTGACCCTATAAAACAGGCTGCAAGGATAGCTGCGACAGTTGGATTTAAAAAGAGGCTTGATATCTTAAAGGAAGCAAGGCGCATGGGAGTGCACCTATTAAACGCACCGAGGTTAAAGCAAAATGAATCTTAGCAATAAAAAGGAAATGGTATCCAGGATAGCTGGTGTTGGGAAGGGCAGGGTAAGGTTTAATCCTGAAAAGCTGAAAGATATTGAAGATGCTGTTACAAGAGGCGAAATTAGGGCACTTATTTCAGGTGGTGCAATAAAGTTAAATCACATAAAGGGTCAGACCCGTAGGCACAGGGCACGCGCAAGAGGGCCTGGTTCAAGGAAGGGTAAAAGGAGTGCAAGAATGGGGAAGAAGGAAAAGTGGATAAAGCAGGTCAGGGCACTCAGAAGGTACCTGAAAAAGGTTAAACCGAAAATTGGCAAAAAACTTTACTGGGATGCTTATAAGAAAATAAAGGGCGGAGAAATTAAGAGCGTTGCAAGGTTGAAGGAATTTTTGGGTGGAAACAAATGATTTTCAGGAGGAGGGACGAATTTAAGACAGACTACAGGAGGAGGAAAAAAGTTCTGATGTCCAAATTGCCATTTATATATGTATTTGAATCCAACAGGTACGTTTGGGCTCAGGTCAGCATCCCAATGAAGGAAGGGGATAGGACATTGTCACAGGCAAATTCAAAGGACATAATTAAGGGAGGTTGGCTGTTCAGTGGAAAGAGCTATCCTGCATTTTACCTCATCGGGATTTTAATTGGCAAGAGAGCAGTTGAAAAGGGCATTAAGGAAGCAATACTGTACAGTGGACTTAAAGCATTTAGGACAAACTCCAAGATTATGGCGTTAGTGAAGGGTGCAATTGAAGGAGGATTAAATGTAAGGGTGGATAAAAATGCATTTCCATCTGAAGAACTTATCAATGGAACAAGCATATATGCCTATGCGTTGAAGCTTAGGGAATCAGGCTATTCAGGAATTCAGCTTTCTAAGATTTCTGGAAAAATTGATAATATGAATGTTATATTTAACGATGTAAAGGGCAAGATATTAAATGGTGAACTAAAGTGAGCCATCAGAGGCACGCTGAACAGGAACAGAAAAGGGAATGGGTTCCAAGGACTGCATTAGGGCAGATGGTTAAGGAAGGTAAAATAACGTCTTTACATGAAGTATTCGAAAATGGGTACAAGATAAAAGAACCAGAAATAGTTCAGGCACTGCTGCCAAACATAAAGACAATGATGATATCGATAAGGGTCATACAAAAGCAGACTGATGCTGGTGAACTAACTAGGTTCAGGGCTCTGACAGCTGTGGGTGACCTGAGCGGGTGGTTTGGCGTTGGTCATGCAAAATCGCTCCACACTAGGGTTGCCATTGACAAGGCTGCAAGGAATGCGTTGCTGAGTATTGTTCCTGTGCCTCTGGGTTGCGGAAGCTGGGAATGCAGGTGCGGGCAACCGCACTCAGTGCCATATGTTCTTAATGGCAAGAATGGCAGTGTCAAGATTGTTATAATTCCAGCACCAAGGGGGCTTGGCATCGTTGCGGCGCCACATATAAAGAATGTGCTTAACTTGGCAGGAATAAAGGATGCATGGACAAAGACCTTTGGCATGACCAGCAGTGATATATCGATAACATATGCAATATATAATGCATTTCAACATGGGTCTAAGGTGATAAGGTAATGGCACTTATACTTGTAATCAGGGTCAAAGGTGAGATAAATGTCAGGGATAAAGTTGAAGAAACCCTTAGGTTAATGAACCTAAGGAAGAAGTACAACGCAACTATTTTAAACGACAATGATGTGATAAGGGGAATGCTGCAGAAGGCAAAGGATTACATTGTGTGGTCACGAGTTGATGCGTCCACTACAGCAAAACTAATTGAATCGAGGGGAAAAATTTCAGGACGGAGGAAAATATCCTTTGACTATTTAAAGGATCACAATTTAAGTAGCTTTGAGGAATTAGCTGAAAGAATGGAAAGGGGTGAGCTTAACCTTAAGGATTTAGGTGTCAAGTCATATTTTGCTTTGCCACCACCAAGGGGCGGAGTGCCTAGGAAGAAGTTCACTGCCCTTGAGCTGTTTGAGAGAATGATGAAAAATGGCAACGCGTAAAAGAAAAATAAGGAGGCTCAGAGGCTCTAGGACTATGGGCTGGGGCCAGGTTGGCCAGCATAGAAAGTCAGGTATGAAAGGAGGAGTAGGTAAGGCTGGCCTGCATAAGCACAAATGGTCATGGACGGTGGTATATGCCCCGAATTATTTCGGGAAAAATGGATTTTATTCATTGAGCAAGGTCAGGAAGGCAAAGAAGTGGATTAATGTTGGTGAACTGGGATCTCTATATGAAATCCAAAAGGAGAAAAAGGAGCTAAACGGCATGCCGCTTTTGGACCTTAGCTCAATGGGATACGATAAGCTACTGGGAAAGGGCAAAGTTGACAGGGCATATAACATCGTAGTAAGCAAATTCACTTCTAAAGCTAAGGCATCAATTGAGGCTGCAGGCGGAAAAATAAGTGAAGCCTCAATTGCAAGGTAAAAATATTATAAACAGGGTTGCTGGCATTCTTCCAGAAGTGCCTAAGCCTACTAGGAAACCTGGGCTTACGGAGAAGTTGATATGGACAGGTTTAGCAGTTGTGCTTTACCTTGTTATGGCTCAAATACCTCTTTATAAAGTGATCACATCAACTCAAAGCGCTCTCTTTTTTTACCAGATAATTTTTGCAGCAAACATAGGTACCCTTATGACCCTTGGAATAGGTCCAATAGTTACAGCTGGCCTGATAACTCAGGTGCTTGTTGGTTCGGACCTTTTGCGCCTGGACCTCTCAAATGCTGAAGATCAGAAACTATTTGCTTCATTGACAAAGGTGCTTACTTTCGTTTTTATAATTGTAGAAGCTGTATTTTACGTCGTTAGTGGTGTAATAGGCACGGTAGGCTCGCCAACCATTGCGTTAATAGTTATCATACAACTTATTGTAGCCAGTCTGATCGTATTTCTCCTAGATCAGATGATTCAAAAGGGGTGGGGACTTGGGAGCGGAATCAGTTTGTTTATACTTGCTGGCATATCGATGCAGATAATGCTTGACGTTTTCAGCCCAATACCTGTTAGTGGACAGTTCTTTGGATATATACCGTTTGCCATAAATGAAAGCATCCATGGATTATTCTCGTCATTGGTTAGCCGCGCATCATCGTATCCATCCCTCATTGGATTCATAAGCACAATTATATTTATACTTATAATCCTTTACTTGGAAGGTATAAGAATAGAAATACCGATAAGCTCATCCAAATTCAGGGGGTATTCTGCGACATATCCAATCAAGTTACTCTATGTTTCCAATATACCTGTAATACTGGTTTCTGCGCTTATTGCTGACGCTCAGTTCTTCTTTTTGATACTTGCTAAGAATGCATCTCTTGTGCCACACCTTTCATGGCTTGGGACGGAGGTAAATGGAACAATAACCGGTGGCCTGCTTTATTATATAACTTCACCTCCCCCTTACCCGGCAGCAATATCACACCCAATACAAGTAGTGACATATTCTGCATTTGTAATAGTGTTAAGCGTTGTGTTTGCAAGAATGTGGGTGGATGTTAGCGGAATGTCAGCTGAAAAAGCAGCTGAAAATCTGCTAGGTTCTGACCTTCAGGTTCCAGGATTCAGGACGACAAGGTCATCCGTAGGCACATTGCTGCAAAGGTACATACCAACTGTTACTCTCTTTAGTGGGCTCCTAATAGGGGTACTTGCTGCTACATCATCAATACTTGATGTGTTCGGCACAGGCATAGGTCTGCTTCTGGCAATAGACATATCCATAAGCTATTATCAGATGCTTGCACAGGAACAGATGGCTTCAATGATACCAGGGCTTGGTGGTATACTTGGAGAAAAGTAGTAAAGTAATAATAGTAGGGGGATTGGCCGGAGTGGGCAAGACAACTGTGCTTAATAAACTGTATAATAGGTTAACAGATGAAGGAAAAAAATTTCATGTATTTGTATATGGGACTGTCATGCTTGAGGAGGCAGAAAGGTTAGGCGTCAAAGACAGGGACGAAATGAGGAACCTTTCATTTGAGAGTCAAAAAGAACTGCAGGTTAGGGCAGCCAGGAAAATAGCTGCTGATGGCATAACATTTATTGACACACATTATATGATACCTACACCTTACGGTTACCTCCCTGGCCTTCCAGCTCATGTATTAGCAGAGCTAAAGCCGACTCATTTAGTTCTTTTACTTGCTGATCCTTCAGAAATAATAAGAAGGAGAATGAATGACTTGACTAGAAAGAGGGAAACTAAAAACGAAGCTGACATCAATTATGAAATTCAACTGTCCAGGATAATGGTTGGTGCCGCATCAATGTTGACTGGGGCAATTATAGTTGAAATCTATAACAGGGAAAACATGCTTGAGCAAACAGTAGAAGAGCTTATTAAAAAGCTTGAGCTTTGATCTGTCATGCAGGTATTTGAATCATCACTCATAATTTTAGGGGTTGCTGCGGCATCATCACTTATAAGCAACGCCTTTACGAGGGCTAAAGTTGACCTTAAGGCAAGCAATGAAACCATGAAGGCATATAATGAATTTTTAAAGGAATACCGCCAAACGCTAAAGACCGGGGATAAAGCGAAAATTGAAAAACTTGAAAAAAAACAAAAACAGATGCAGGAAATGACAATGAAGGTGCAGATGGATAGGATGAAGGTTAGCCTTTACCTGCTCATACCGTTTCTTGTGTTGTTTTATCTTCTAAGTTACTTCTTTGGAACATCAATAGTTGCCCTGTCACCATTTCATTTTTCGATATTTTATTTTGAAGCGGTAAAGCCTGTAGGAATTGCATATGGTATGAACTTTGTCACCTGGTACATACTTACATCATTTTTTACAAACTTAATAGCAGGCAAAATATTTGGCACGATGCCGTAATCAGCTAAATAAAGAGATAGGTATTGGTGCTTTGTTGTATATATCAAAAAATAGTTAATTTGTTAATAGTTCCAAATTTAAATTAAAGGAATTATTTATTTTAAATCGGCAATTTATCCTAATTTTTAAATAATTAGCACAACTTTTAATTAATGCAACAAAACAGGTATTGGCTCTATGCACTTGAGGAGGTTTCTGGAAGTTACGAAGGAGATTCACAGAAAGCACGTCAGATGAAACATGTATTTCAATTGCCATGAAACTGCCCTTTAAGTCATATTTAAAATCCTCATACTAAAATTAGCCTAAATGGGTTTTGTCATGTTTCAGTTTAGCAATTCATACAAATGAAGAAATGGGTTAGAAACAGCAACGATGATCTTTATAAGGGGCTATAATATATATGAAGGAAATACTGAAGGTGATAAAGCCATGAGCCATCCATGGAAATCCAGGGAGGACAATTGATAGGACTACGAGCCACAGGAGGAAGTGCCTCACGGACATGCAGAGCACGATAAAGCGCGCCCTTGAGGTTGCCTATGAAATGGCTATACATATTGCAATAGGATACCTTCGCCAATTGCATTGAGGTCAAGCCGTGGTTCGTGTCAAACTACGATTATGCGATTCACCACCTCGGCCCCGTTTCCGCCGTTGTCTGATAATATAAGAAGAACCATCATGGCGAGCTGAGGATACCTGTTGTGAAGAAGCTTGAAATGAGGATTGATAGCTAGCTGTTCAAGGTGACAAAGTGAGGGTAACGTTCCCCGGGCATTACGCTTACGTCCCAATAAACACTGAGAACAAGCACTTCCTGGAATACAGCAAGGGCAAAGCTTCAGAACTCTTGCTGACTGACAATTTTGTGTGCATAACTTTCACCATATAGGAAAGGACCCTAGCTTCGTGGCGCAGGACTTCACGATAGATTCCACGTTTGCGACGGTGAATGCTGGTAGGCCTGCGCTGAAAGGAACTGACACAGCGCACATACAGAACGACTTCTCCAGGAGGAGGAAGAGCCTGCAGAAGCACAATAAAGAGAAGAAGTACAGGAAACTGCGCCAGGCCAGAGGTAGGCAGAAGAACCGCGTCAATGATGCCCTGCTACTGTAAAGGAAAACCCAGGCGCATCGTTTGTCTTAGACTAGTGGAAACAACAAGGGCAGGACAAAGTTGAACAAATGAAAGGCTTTACCAAAAGATGATTAAATACATGTCCTCATGCAAGACCGTTTACGTGAACCCAAGAAGGACTTCGGAGTGTCCTGTCTGTGGTGATAACTTGGGGGATATCGAAATGCGAAACCTGTGGCGTGGACTACGAAAGGCTTGCCATAACCCTGCGGCTACCGTGAGTGTGGATGGCCTTCTTTGAATGATGAATACCTGTACACCGGCCATGAGCCTAAAGTGGCCGGAGCGGGCTTGAAGGTCAACGCTTCGAATGATGGTTATAAGAAATTATAACCTTTCAGAAATGGTTGGCCTTTAAATCTCATTATTATTTATTGTTATGACCAGCTTTTTGGAAATCTGGTACAAGGAAAAACTCGTTGACGACCAAAAGTATTCGTGTTTAATAAGCACAAAAAATGGAGCGTTTTGTATAACTCTGGTTGAAAAGGAAATAAGAAAAGAGAAGCATATTTTCATTACTGACGTACACCAGTATGGGAGCAAGCCTTAACAAGTTTCAAAAGATTTATTTATCATTCTGTATAATATATGGTAATTTGACTTTAAATGAGTGTGTTGAACCATTTTTGGTGAATGATTTTAGGATATGGGGAAGATATTGTGAGGTTTGATTTATTGTGAACAGTACAAAAAAGATAGAAGGAATGTTCTCAGGCATAACAAAAGTATACGATGGTTTAAATGATATAATGAGTTTTGGGCTTTCACGCATCTGGCGCATGTATGCAAGCTGGGCCGTGCTCTCCAATAGAAATGACAAGTTCATGGTGCTTGACCTTGCAGTTGGCACAGGCTACATGACTAGGAGAATACTGAAAGATTCAAAAGGCAAAGTTAATGTTGTTGGTTGTGATATAACGAGGGCCATGCTGCTCAGTGCCTCCGGAAATTTAGGAAATAGTGTGCCTCTTGTGCTTGCTGACGGCAAATTTCTACCATTTAGAAATGGTTCTTTTAATGCAGTTGTCAGTGCGTTTTCACTCAGGAGCTTTATTGAAGAAGGTTATATTCAAATTTTATCTGAAATAAAAAGAACATTGGCTAACGAAGGAACAGTAGTATTTGTTGATACTGGAAAGCCTCAGGGCAATTTTATGAGGGCATTTTTCTATGTTTATATGAACATAATCAAGCTATTAGGTGGTATTTATGACAAAAAATCATATAATTGGCTTGCAAAAAGCATATGGACCCTTAACCCAAATGAATTTAAAAAAGCCTTAATTGAAGCCGGCTATAACAGCGAGGCTTATGTTTTGCCGTTTGGCGTCCCATATTTATTTGTAGGAAAAAAGAAATAATTATGAGCTGCACAGTAGGTTGCTTTGTTGCATTAATTGATTATTCCCGGCCAATGAACAAATTAATTAAGGCACGTGTCCCCAGCTTACCCTCGTGCCACCCCGATGCGCCTCCACAACATTATATGTGAACACCTTGGCTATTATTTCGTTGAATATTCCTGCATCAAGCGCTGATGATACGTACTCTCCTAGCTTTAACGAAGAGAACACCGCTTCCACCTCTGTCCGTATCTGTGCTTCCATGCAGTTGGATCATTGAGGAACTCCCTAACTACCTTTGACCTGACGTACGAGCCCTTCGATTTTCCAGTGGAGTTGGGCTTTATTACAGGCTCTGCGCCCATGGCCTGCACTGAGTTGAAGTTATCCCTGGAGTCATAGGCCGAATCACCGAACACCTTATTCACTTTGCCAACAGTATCCATTGCACCGTTAACAAGCTTGCTGAACTCCTTCCCGTCAGCCGTATGTTCATCTGTTACCTCCACGCCGGTTATGAGGTGATTAGCTATATCACATGAAATGTGCAGCTTTACCCATCCCCTCCTC
>JARVJW010000074.1 GCA_029775955.1 Nitrososphaeria archaeon
TGCTCTGTTGAACAAATATCCCTGAGAGTGCTTATCATTCTCAGATCTCTTCTAGGATTTCTGATCAGTTCATAGCTTTCACCAACTGCTTTGCCCTCTGGTTCATGTAGTCGTATGCTCAGAAGCTTAAGGATAGGACAAAGGTCAATAAGGAAAAAGCAGCTCTTTGCTCACATGTTCGCCATAATAGACCTGAAGGATGTATATCTCATTAGGAAGTCAGAAAGGAATGCTTTTGACAGGACAATGGCTATCTCACATGGATGTTGACACTGATTCAGCAAGGCTTGACAGGCACTGCATGGCGTGTTTGCGGGAATAATCCCAAATTCAATGTTAAATGGTTCCCAGAAGTGGGACACTATGAAAGAGTTTGTAATTAAATAAAATATCTTGAACAATATCATTAAAAGAGCAATTCCGAGGCTTTGCTGCAAATAAGAAAATGTTCGGGTAGGGCATTGCCCAAAGGCGTGATGACAGAATTGAATGTTCTGCACCAGTTCACAATCTATTCAACTTTGATAGGCAACCATATAAGAATAGCGTCCTACACCTAGGTGAATAGATAGATTTATAAGATGCTCACGTGGGTACTGTAAAGGAGTGCGTTTTTTCACTCACTTTTGATAACATGTACAATGATGTATATATTTATCAAAAAATTTTTTCTGTATATATCCCTAAAACATTAATGGGCCGGGCCGGATTTGAACCGGCGACCTTTCGGTTATCAGCTTCGTCACACCCTTTTAAGATGCTCGAACGCTCTAACCATGCTGAGCTACCGGCCCATTATCATGTTGTTGTTGGTCCTTTAAGTGCCTGATTTACCCTTGCCTGCACTTCCTGCAGGCTCTGCCTAACTTTCTCTTCTTGCTTCGAAAGTATCGTCCTTCTTGTATTGGCAAGTTCCTTTCTCTCGCCAAGTTCCTTCAAAAGGTCCTGCTTTGTAGACCTGATCATTATACTTCCTGATATTTTATAAACCTGCACGCTATCATTTTCCTTTGTCAACTCTTCGATTGCCCTTTCGGTGTCAGCTAGTTCCAGGTCCACTTGCTGCTTTTGCGTAAGTAATGCCTGCAGTGTCTGTTGAAGCTGGTCATATCTTGTCAGTTCTTCTTGTAACCATGGTGGTATATTTGCTTCGCTCATTTTACCTTCTCCATACTTTCCAAAGCGGCATTTATAACTCTAAGGGTTGAATTCAATCTCGCCCTTATATCCCCTATATCTTGCATTTCATATTCAATTATAAATGTTCCATTTTCACACCTGGACTCATCCATTGCGGCATTAAGTGCTCTAGCTACGGCTTTGTTGCCACTCACAGTTATTTTCAGTAAACCTATCCTATGGCTCATAAGCGTCTCCAGTTACCCTGTAACCACACTTACCACATGCCCATATCCCATTATTTGACCTTGCGAATGTCCTTGAACCGCATTTTGGGCACATGCGTTTTTTCTTCAGCTTTTTCCATGCAGCCAAGTACTTCCTCCTAACTGTCAGGCCGTATTTAATTCCCAGATTTGGCATTTTCTACCATCTCCACTATTTTTTTTCTAATATCTAAATACTTCGCTTTTCCTAAATCGACCATTTGAAATACATCGTCAATCTTTAGTCCACCACTCCCCCCCTTTTGCATTGCGCATATCCTTCCATCATTATCATAGACCGCCGTTAGCCTAGCATCCATTATGCCCTCCTCCTCCCACGTCGGGTCAATCACTATGCTGCCGCCTATTTTGGCAAATGTAAGGGAAACGGCGAAGTCTGTAATAGGCATTGCCATTTTTTCATCAGTCTTTACCGGAATATCGCCATCAATCCTGTACACATTAAAACTTGAAGTCATAAGAGCTGCAACTGCAGCATATGATGATGCATCAAAAAGGTTACCACCCATGCCCAGCACGCCTATATCAACATATATAACGTACACCTGTTTTGCTGGCTCGATGACAAGTTTTGAAAAATCAACCATTTTGCTTTCCCTTATTCCCCGGTCAACCACTCTTGCTAGTTCAATTGAATCCTCATCAGGAGGTCCTGGTTCCTGATATTCACTTGCTGTAGGAAATATTTCAGCGTTTACTATCAATATCCCCTCACTTGGCGTGTCAGGAAAAGGGGTGCCAACCTCAACTTTTATGCCAGCTATCACATGGGTATCTCCAAGCTTTACCGAGGCCGAGCCCTCAGCCTTTTCAATTATTCCAGGCACAATTTCAAGTGACCTCTGCTTGGAAAGCTCACGGCCATCAATATGCTTACCCTCTGAAATGGACTTCAGTATCTGGTCCTTTCGCAAATTACTTATTATTGGGCCCTTTTTTGGCATCATTTTTCATCAGCCTTCTCAAAGTACTTTTTGCCAAGTGCTTCCTTTTGCTTTGTTTTTATTTTTATTGCAGCTTCCTTTGCCATCTTAACCGCTTCCTTAAATTCATCTACAGTCATTTTTCCATCCATCTGTAAAAGAGTTATCATATCTTCATTTAATAAGAAGGCTATGGGTAGGTCAACCTCTCCCTCCTTATCCTCCTTGTCGCTCAGGTCTACAACCAGCGTTCCATCAACCTTTCCCACAGCGACAGCCTCAACCAAATCCTTCATTGGTATCCCTGCATCTGCAAGAGCTACAGAAGCTGCAGTAATGCTTGCGCTCCTGCTTCCACCGTCGCTCTGCACTACCTCAATATATATATCGAGGAGAGTCTTTGGAAATTCATCAAGAATTAATGATGACTCAAGCGCATCCCTTATTACTTTAGAAATCTCTATTTCCCTTCTTGATGGTTGTGGTGATTTTCTCTCATCAGTGGAGAAGGGTGACATGTGGTACCTGCACCTGATTATTGCCTTTTCCATGCTTGTGCCGTACCTATGGCTGTCCTTAGGGCCATAAACCGCAACATATATTTTGTTTTTACCATGCTCAATGTAAGATGAACCGGCAGCGTTCTTTATGGTTCCCACTTCAAGCTTGAGTGGCCTTAAATCCAGAGGGCCTCTTCCGTCTGTCCTTTTTCCATCAATGATCAAATTGCCCATTTTATCTCAAAACTCCTTTTAACATATCTTCCAGCCCATTAAGCTCGACCTGACTTTCAATGACCCTTACAATCTCCGTTATCCTGCCTATTGAATCTTTTTCTCCTTTAGCTACAATTACGCCGTTTATGCCCATAACAATGCCTGCCCCTGTAAATGCCTTGATTTTGCTAATTATATTGCTTTTGCTTTTCAATAGATAAGCCGCCTTTGCTGGCGATACATAAAATATGGCATCACCATCAACCCTCCATCTTTGGTCAAGGCTAAGCGATACATCCCTTCCCCTTTCAATTCTATTTACCCTTGCACTGAGTAGATCGCCAACCCTAACCTTCTCGCTTAAATCTCGCTTTGATGGGTCTATTCTCTTTTTATAAAATGCGTTTGCCATTATGAAACCATTTATATATGAGTTTATATCAACCGTTGCAGCAAGCGGCTGAACATCTGTAATCATGCCAATTACTTGGTCACCTATCTTTGGTATGTACGGCCCGGAAAGCCTAGTAACCCTCACCCTGCCACCTGTTACCTCCGCACTGCCCACAAATATTGAATAAAATTTGTCGTCGTTTTTTATTACATTGCTGTAAATCCTGTAATTCCCCCTGGCAACCAAGTCCCCGGGCACAACACTCTTACTCAATGAGCTTCACCTCAGCCTCCCCATGGGTTACTGATGCCATTCTGTCCAGAAACGCTGATTGGGAGGCTATGGGCATAACTATCCTGCCGCTGAGTGAACCGTCGCTGCCCCAGTTTTCTTCTTTTAATTCACCAAACTCCTTTAGCACCCTTATTGCCTGATAAGCGTACTTTGAAGATATTTTATATGACAGCGTTATGCTGCCAGTTTTAAGCGCAAGGTATGGCCTTAACTTTTCAATTACACCCTTTGCCTGCTCCTCTGCCGGTTTCATTGGATCCACTGTTACGCCTACCATTTCCATTGCTTTTTCAATTCTTACGATTGGATGTGGCAAGCCAGTCTTCGGGTCAACAAAGTTCTTTGAAATAAAATTAACTATCTGTTTCCTCTTTTCCTCGGTCATCTTTCGCCTCTGGTCAGTAGTTAATGGCAGCTCCCCCTTGAGCAATATCTCGCTTTCAATTTCTTTTATATTTTCTGTGCCAAATGCCTTCTTTAACTTTTCTCGGGGAGCCCGTTGTCCCTTTGAAAAATCTGTATATATCTCGTCCACCACAAGCACCTTGTCAAGGTCCTTTATCTTATTCTGGCGGTATTCAAAGGCAGCCTCTGAATTTACCATAATTTCAAATCTTTCTGACCCTCTGTAAATTTTTACGATGACTGGCTTGGAGGACATTTTATAAGTTTACGCCTGCCATTCTTTTGCTAGCTTCTCAATCTTGGATGACACTTCTTCCCTTGACAGCATCTTCATAGCCCTGCTTACGTTGTCTATGGTAGCAACCTTCACATTTACTGGCTCGACCTTTCCTTCATTTACCTTCAGTATGCACTTTAGCGCAAGATCTACGGCTTCGTCAAATGGCAGGTCACTTTTATAGTTCTGTTCAAGGTATTCATTTGCAGCATCACTTCCCCCTCCGATTGCAATCGCATTATATTCCAAATAAGTGCCACTGGGGTCAGTTGAATAGAGTGCAGGTGCTTCCCTGTCCACTCCAGCTATAATCAGAGAAACGCCAAAAGGTCGCACGCCAGCATACTGCGTGTACTGTTGCGCAAGGTCGCCCAGCCTCCTAGATATAGTTTCCACCTCCACTTCTTCGTCATAAAGCAACCGATTGTTCTGAGCAATAGTTCTTGCTGAATCAACCATGACCCTAGCATCTGGAACGTATCCAGCTGCAGCAATGCCTATATGGTCATCAACCTGAAATATCTTCTGACTTAGCCTTGAGCTCTGAAGTTTTTTTATTCTTTCTTCGACAGCGAGAACTACCCCTTCATTTACCTTAACTCCTATTGCAATTGTTCCTCTCCTTACAGTTTCTATAGCATATTCAACCTGATACAATCTTCCATCAGGTGAAAATATGGTTAATGCTCTATCATACCCTGCTGATGGTGCAAACATTTTCTAAAATTCACCAATGTTGATTGACAGGTGCCCCTTTTTAAATTTTTTATAATAATTATGGTTTATGCATAGTTATGCATGCAGAAAACCGTTGATTTTTTCCTTATTTTTTATTAAACTTGTGCCAATCAGGAACCCATCGGTTCCGAGAGATTTGAGCTTGCTTATCCTCTCACATGATTCAATTCCGCTTTCTGCAATTTTTATAATGTTTCCCGGCAAGGCAGATAAAATGCGTTCCTGCTGTTGGTAATCAATTCGCAGTGTAAGGAGGTCCCTTGCATTGACGCCCACTATTCTTGGTTTCAAGCCTGAAGCAATATTTAAGTCCTTTTCGCTGTGCACCTCCACAAGCGCCTCCATACCAAGTAAGTGCACCAAGTTGTAAAGCCTTTTGAGCGTTTCCTCCTCACCTATTATGCTCACAATCAGGAGCACGGCATCTGCCCCCAGCACATATGCATCACGCACCTGACCCTCCGTAACCACAAAGTCCTTCATTAAAACCGGAACCTTAACTAAAGATGATGCTTCCCTTAAAATACCATATGAACCTTTAAATGCTATTGGCTCCGTAATGACGCTTAATCCAATAGCTCCTGCAGACTCCACGTACTTTACATATTTGCGCGCATCAATGTCATACCTAAAACCGGATGGTGATGCAAGCTTTAATTCAGCTATTATGGGATTGACGCCTTGCCTTTTGGCACTAATTATTGACAACGATAGGCTATGGTTGCCCCTTTCCCTGTTGCCAACTGCCCTTTCTCTGCTTTTTGCAGCTTTCACTACATCCTTAATCCAGCTCATGTTATACCTTAATCCTCATAAAGTTTGCCAAAACCGTTTTCCCATACGCCGTCCCCAGGCTCTCAGGATGAAACTGAACGCCAAAAATATTCTGCTCCCGGTGCCTTATTGCCATTACCTCTTTATCTTCCACCGATATAGCCATTGTTTCCAGAGGCTCCTGAACTTCGCTGACAACAAGGCTATGGTACCTGGCAGCGCTGAATTCATCTGGAATACCAGAAAATATTCTGTCCCTTTTTATGACCTGTATTTTGCTTATCTTTCCATGCATTATGCTTCTTGCATGCCTTATTTTAGCACCAAATGTGTAGCCTATAATTTGATGGCCCAGGCATATGCCCATAATTGGGTAACGATAGCCCAACTTCCTTATTACAGCAATTGATATTCCAACATCAGTACGACTTTCTGGCGTACCAGGTCCAGGGGATATGATTATTCTGTCAGGCCTGATTCTGTCAATTCCGCTCACGCTGACCTCATCGTTCCTGACCACAACTGCCCTGCTTCCGTTTTCCTCGACGAGCTGCGCTATGTTGTAAACAAAACTGTCATAATTATCAATTATAATTGTCAGGTCATTCAATGCTAAACACCCATCGATGACTTAAGTGCCATTAATTTGTGCTTTACCTCCTGGAGCTCACCTTCAGGAGTTGAATCATAAACTATTCCTGCTCCAGCCTGGACTCTGATTGTGCTGCCGTTAATAAATGCTGACCTTATTGCAATGCTGAATTCAGCATTGCCTACTGCAGAGAAATAACCCACAGCCCCAGCATAAGGCCCTCGGCCCGTGCCCTCCTCCCGCGCTATTATTTTCATTGATATTGGCTTTGGCGCACCAGTTACGGTACCAGCTGGAAACGTTGCCCTTAACACATCAATGCAATCGAAACCATTTATTACTGACCCTATAACTCTGCTAACCATATGCTGCACATGGCTGTACTTTTCAATATACATGAGTTCTGTGACCTTTACTGTGCCAGGTGCACAGACCTTTCCTATGTCATTTCTTGCTAGGTCAACGAGCATCATGTGCTCAGCCCTTTCCTTTTCTGAAGTCACGAGCTCCCTCTCCAGAGCCAGGTCAGCTTCCGGTGATGAGCCTCGCGGCCTAGTGCCCGCAATTGGAAAGGTCTCAACCAACCCCGAGTTAACCCTGAACAGCGTTTCTGGACTTGAGCCTATTACTTGCCTATCATCAAATTTTAAATAATACATGTAAGGGGACGGGTTTATTTTTCTTAGCCTTTTATAGATTAGCCCTGCGTCGCCTTCCACTGCATAACTGTAGCTCTTGGAAATTACTGTTTGAAATGTGTAACCTTTTTCTATTAGCATCTTTACCCTTTTTACGCTGTTCATGTACTCTTGGTCACTCATGCTTTCATTTTTTAACAAAAACCTGGGCTTGCTATTAATGTCCATTCCTCTGACATCATGGTCAGTGGTGTAAACTGATAAATTCAGGTTATCATAAACAGCAACATTTTCTGGCATAAAAAATTCAAGCTGTGGCCACCCTTCACTGTCCATAGGCAACTTTAACTTTTCGAAGTTAGCCACAGTTTCATACGAAAAGTAGCCTATATAACCGCCTTTAAACATGCCTGGAACCTCCAGAGGCTCAACCTTCCTGAGCCTTTCCCTGAACAATCTTTCATCAAGCTTAGAGCCCTGCTTGAGTGCAAACCTGTCCCTTTCCCCCCATGCAACTATGCTGAACCTTGACCTATTCAGAGGTCCTTCAGCACTTTCAAGCAATGCAGCACAGTTACTTTTGTACCTAACTGCCATAAATAATTCAAGGGGCCTTGGAAAAGAGTTCATTGGAATTTCCTGCATCATTTTACCATCCCAACTAGGTATCTTATTTTCCAGGGGGATTTTTTCCCATTGCCGTCTTCAACACCTCTGCTTACATCTAAAAACATGGCCCCACTGCTCATAAACTGGCTCACATTATCCACACCTATTCCGCCCGCTATTCCTGAATCAGTTATGTCACCAAACCTCGCCAAGTCCTCAATCTGAAGCTTGCCATTTACTGCATGGATCAATGGTATGAACCTGTGCTTCCTGACCATTTTTATGTAATTTGTTCCGAAATCGTTGGCAGGAACGTACGCTATTACTTTACCATGCAATTTACACATATCCTCCTCTTTCATTACAGCGTGCACCTGAACAAGGTCAACCTTTTCTATAATGGCTTCTGCGGCATCAACCGAGTCAGTTACAAAAACTAGCCCTTCTCCGATGCACAGCCTTATCTTTTTCAGCTCTTCAGCATTAACAGCCCTGAGTGTTCCCTTTATCCCTATCACGCCTATCATATCAGCCCCAAGTGACCTGGCTGTTATGGCGTCTTCCACTGTTTTAATGCCGCATATTTTAAGCTTCAAGTCCTGTTCACTAAGTTGGATTTTACTATGTTTTTCAACCTTAGTTCAGCACCAGAAACCATCTGTAGGGCTGTTTGCATGCCGTCAACAACACTCCTCGAAGCTCCAGCTACATACATAGCTACTGCAGCATTTGCTAACATAAATTTAAGCACCGGTTCGTCATTTCCCCTCAATGCACGCACGAACCTAGCAGCCGATTCGCTTGGACTACTGACAACGATGTCATTAATTTTTACACCGATTATTCCAAGGTCCTCTGCTTCTACAACCATTTCCCTTACCCTACCATCTTCTATTAACAGCATTTCAGTCCTGCCTATGGGACTTACTTCGTCAATTCCTGGCTCCCCGTGAACTATTGCAGCCCTTTTAACGCCTATTGCCATAGCTGCGTCAGCCATTTTGCGCATTACAGCTGGTGAAAACACGCCAATTACCCTGTATTTTATATTTCCCGGATTTGTCAATGGACCAAGCATGTTGAAAATTGTCCTGATGCCCAGTTGCTTTCTGATTGATGACAAAGCCTTCATAGCAGGATGGTACACCTGAGAAAAGACAAATGCAAAGCCAGTTTCATTAAGAAGTCTTGCTACAACTTCTGGGCCAATGTTTATATTATATCCCAGCGCCTCAAGGAAATCCGCGCTGCCAGATGCACTGCTGACTGCCCTGTTGCCATGTTTCAGAATTTTTAGCCTGCCTGCAAGGAAAAGTGATGCCGCAGTGCTTGCATTGAATGTCATTAGCCCATCGCCTCCTGTGCCCACTATATCAAGGTCAGCCCCCACGTTTATCCTCACAGCGTGTTCTTTCATAGCTGCTGCAAACCCAGCTATTTCTTCCGAACTTTCTCCAATTGCACTAAGAGCAGCCAGAACAGCGCCAGCCTGGGCATCAGTCAGGGAGCCGTTAAACATCATCCTGCAAAGTTCAATTGACTCATCAAAACTTAGTCCAGAGCCGTTAATTATTTTTACAAGCATTTCCCTATAGACTGTCGACATATTCCTTTAGCCTCCTTACAGCTTCTATCGCTTCAGATTCTCCCCGTTCCTCAAGCACTTTCATGACTGAGGTTCCTACAGCAACGCCATCAGCCCCTCCTTCTATGGCTTGAGCTATTTCTTCATTGTCCTTTAACCCAAATCCAACTATCAGCTTGCCATCAACAATCACCCTCACCCTCTTTACCAATTTGGTCACATTTACAGGAGTAGGTACGCCTGTTGCTGGCCTGATTCCAAGGTAGACAAATTCATCTGCAAACCTAGAAGCTGATTTTATTATTGTGTCTGGCACTGAAGGGGAAATAAATATTACATTTTTCAGGGACATTTTCTTCACTGCTTCTGTGACTTCTTCAAGCCTATTCATATGGTCAATGAGCAGGTCTGGGAACATAACTGCCTTTGTGCACCTTACCATTTCCAGAAATTTTTCAAGGTCAAGACCGTCAAGATAGGTCAGTGCAATTGCCCTGCACTTGACATTAGATAGTAGGTTCATGTAATCGGTACCTGCCACTGCCACATAGCTTCTCCTTATTGTGGGTCCGTCATATTTGGCAAATTTGGGAGGAATTCCAAGCTCCAGCGCATCCACATAACTGCATGCTCCTTGAACAAACTTGAAAAATGTTTCAGGGTCAGGAAAACCTACTGTATTGTAAATAACAAGTTCTGCCATCATCTATCACCGTATATTTTCATATAATTGTCTAATTCCAGTAATCCATGTCCACTCATGTTAAATACGATTACACTGCTTGTTCCCCTCATATCAGCTGCCTTTGCTTCATCAATGGCTGCAGCGACAGCGTGAGAGCTTTCCAGAGCTGGCACTATTCCCTGAGTTTCCGCAAACATCTTTGCAGCTTCAGCTGATATTTTTTCCCCATATTCTCTGGAACTGACTTTTTCCTGCTGAATTAGCATGCTCAGGGTTGGTGCTACTCCATGATATCTCAGGCCGCCAGAATATATAGGTGGTGGTTCGAAATCAGCACCAAGCGTTATCATTTTTATCAAAGGGAGAATCTCAGCAGTATCAGGGAAGTCGTACCTGTACTTGCCAGAGGAAAACTTTGGAACCTCGGCAGGGCCAACCGCTATGAACCGCCCTTTAGCATTAGAGCCGATAAATGGATATGTGAAACCGGCAAAATTGCTCCCGCCTCCCACGCAGCCTATCAGCACATCAGGCTCTTCCCCAATTTCATTGAGTTGGCCAATGACTTCAAGCCCTATTATGCTCTGGTACATCAGCACAACCTCCAGCACGCTTCCAACGAGGTATTTTGCTCCTGTTTTAAGGGCATATTCTATTGCTTCGCTCATTGCTATCCCAAGCGAACCTGAACCGCTCCCGTGAACTGACCGGCCAAATGCCGTTGTCGTGCTTGGGCTTGGGATGACCCTAGCCCCATACATCTCCATCAAGTATCTCCTTTGCTGCTTTTGATCGTAGCTCGACCTAACCATGAAAACAGTTGATTTTATGCCCACCGTCCTGGCTGCCAAAGACACAGCAGCTCCCCACTGCCCAGCACCTGTTTCAGTAATAACGCTTTCTATTCCATCTTTTTTTGCATAATAGGCCTGCGGGATTGCTGCGTTCAACTTATGAGAGCCTGTGGGCAAAGCTCCTTCATATTTGAAGAATATCTTTGATTTTGTATTTATTTTTTCTTCAAGGCGCCTTGCCCTTAACAGAGGTGTTGGCCTTCCGAAATTTTTGTATAATTCCTTAATTTCATCTGGTATGTCTATCCACCTATCAGCACTGAACTGTTGCCTGATAACTTCTACAGGCAATATCTGGTTCAGCAATTCTATGCTAGAGCTATCCCTGTCAGGTGGGTCCACTGGCGGTGGCAGTGGCAATGGCAGATCAGGTATTATATTGTACCATCTTGATGGAACTTCCATGCAATAGTAATAACGTTAATGTATATATATTTTACTATATGATATTTTAATGACATTTTATATCAAATATCAAGTGGCCCTGGATTGCACTCCTGAAGGTAGGGGCACCGCCTGCATTCCCATACTTTGCCATTTAAATAAGATTCAGCCGGGGGAAGCTGTGCCATGCATATATGATAGTCCAGCATCGCTGCCCTTTCATAAATTTTGCTTAGCCATTCATTATTTTTGCCAACAGCAAACGCTCTAACCTCGCCGCTCCTTTTGTTCCAGTAAAGCACAAAGCCGTCATTGATATTTAAAGAATGCAGGTAAATCTCAAGCTGAAGCAAGTGACTCTCATATGGCCTATCCGGTATCCTGCTAGCTGACTTGACCTCTATTACGTACCTCTTGTTGTCAATGTCGACTATGATTATATCAACCCTTCCACTCAGCTTTATTTTATCTGTAAAGCTGAGCGTTATTTTTTCTTCAATGCTTTCAACAGTTGAGGATTCACTAAACGCCCTTGCAACAATTTCATGAACGCCCTGGCCTGTCATTAAAACAGCAAGGTTCTCAGGGGTTGCTCTTTCACCAACTACATAAATATAGTATTGCTTTCTCAAGCAGTAACCCAAGTAAGATGGATAATAAGTTCCAGAATCCCTAGTATGAAGTTGAGCTTCTTTCTTCCACAATGAAATAAGTCCCTTTTTTAACAGGTTCTCTACTCTTTGTTCCTGATTCTCACTGTTTGACACAGCTAAATTTCTTGCTGCCTCCATATTACCTTTTCCTGATATTGGTTTTCCTTTATCCTAGATGCAGAATATTCAAGTGCCTCAAATAGCGGCAAAGGCTTGCCAGAAAGGTACTGTATCAGGGCACCACCCGCTGTGCTCACATGGTCTATCCAGTTTGATATTTTTAGCCTCTGCATAGCCGTTGAGAGGTGGCCGCCGCTTACAATACTTGTTGCGGAGCTTTTTGCAACAGAAAGGAGCAACTCTTCAGTTCCAAGCTCAAACCCCTTCACTTCAAAAGCACTCGGTGGTCCACTCATGAAAACAGTTCCACTGCCCTTGATTATCCTCGAATACCTTTTGATCGTTTTCTCCCCAATATCCAGCACCTTAACCCCCTTTGGAACGCTCTTTACTTCTGCCTCTTTTCTCTGGCCATCAGCGTCCATATAAGCAAGGTCATGTGGCATTTCTATTACTGATGGATATTCGTCCAGCAAATACCTAGCTGCAGCAAGATACCTTGCTTCTTCATCAGAAAGTTGTTGGCTTAACTTACCAGCAGCAATTAAAAAAAGCAGCCCAAGCCTGCCAGTTGAAAGTACTTTGTCAGCTTTGCCATTTTTTATTAATGCGGTCATTGCCTCTATCCTGTCACCAACCTTGGTACCGCCAAGTATAGTAGTGTAAGGGCCCTTCTCAAATTGTGTAATTCTGGTAAGGCCTTTCAGTTCCCTTACAATCAACCTGCCAGCTATTGCAGGAATATAATACGGAAAACCAACTATTGAAGGGTGGGACCTGTGTGCTGTTGGAAAAGCGTCTAGCACAAAAAGGTCAAACATAGAATAGAGTTTTTTTACAAATATAGTGTTTGCTGCTTCTTCCATGGACAGCTCAAGGTTTTCCTCTGCCAGAAGCCGCAGGTTATCAAGGAGCAGTACTTCACCCCTTTTCAGATTTTTAATTTCGCTAATGGCCTTGGGGCCTATTATATCATCAACATACTTTACCTCTCTATTCAACAATTGCCCAAGTATTGCGGCATGCTTTTCTAGTTCTATAAAATCTGGCCTGCCAACCCTTCCCTGATGAGAAATTATAACGGTCATTGCATCTGAAAGGTCCCTGAGTGAAACTGCTGCTTCTTCAAGCCTAACCTTTTCAATAAGATTGCCACTTTTATCAACTGGTGTGTTGAGGTCAGACCTCATTAAAACCAATTTGTCCTCTGTTTCAACATCATCCAAAGTGTAATAACTAACCACGTTTAATGCAAATTAACGGATCGATTTAAATGTTTTTAAATTAATGCTTTGTTGCATATATCAAAAAATAGTTAATTTGTTAATAGTT
>JARVJW010000125.1 GCA_029775955.1 Nitrososphaeria archaeon
ATCCCCTTGACTTGGCAAGGGGACTTCCCACTCGCTGAGTTAAAAAATCAATTTAAGCGTCAATTTTTACTAAAAATTTGTTTTTGGAATAATTTTTGATTTTTATTTCAAATTTGTTAAAAAATAATTTGTTTTAATTTTTATAAAATTACATATTAAAAATTAAAATTTTTATAAATAATTTCCAAAAAATTTTATATAAATGTATAAATATTGCCAAAAATATATAAAATATAAATATGTATCGCTCGGTTTTAGGGCAAAAATGGAGCGTTATCATTAACGCTGAGAGGTGCAAAGGATGTGAAATATGCGTAAATGCTTGCCCCGAGCAGAACCTGCGACTTTCAGAGAGAATTAACGGTTTAGGTTATCATCCAGTTGAATTCAGTTTTCACGGTAAAAGGGGCGACTGCACTGGGTGCAATATATGTTATACGGTGTGTCCGGATTATTCTATACTTGGGGTGGCTTCAGGTGAAGAGGCTGTTAATGGGAGCTGAGGCTATAGCTGAGGCAGCTATCAATTCTGGCCTTGAGGCATATTTTGGGTACCCAATAACCCCAAGCAGTGAAATAATGGAGAACCTTGCAGTGCTCTATGCCAGTCACAGGAGCGACAGATTTAGAGTTTATTTTCAATCAGCAAGCGAAGTCGAATCAATTAACCTGCTCATGGGTGCAGGTGCCGCTGGCCACATTACGATGACAGCCACGTCAGGCCCCGGTTTGAGCCTCATGGCGGAAGGGATATCATATGCCTATACATCTGAAATCCCATTGGTGATAATTAACGTAAACAGAGGAGGGCCAGGGCTCGGGAACGTGGCGCCAGAGCAGAGCGATTACCTGTTTGTGACGAAATCCCTTGGGCATGGCGGCAGCAAACCCATAGTGCTAGCGCCAAGCTCAATCAAAGAAGCAATGGGTCAGGTAAGAATGGCGTTTGAGCTAAGTTTCAAATACAGGATACCTGTAATAATTTTAACTGACGCAATAATAATACATATGTTGGAAAGCGTTGACCTGGACCAACTTACACCTGTTAGCGTGGACGCCAACTGGAGTGCAAGGGGGAGAAACGGCGGGGCTAGGCACCTAATAAACAGTATTTACCTGGAACCAGCAGAATTCAGTAAGATAAAGGCCGGGCTGGAGGAAAAGTGGAAAACAATCGAACCTTTAGGTGAATGCTTTATGTGTAATGACGCAGAAACGCTGTTCGTAGCGTACGGCATAAGCGCCAGAATAGCGATGGAAGCAGCAAGTAATATGCGGGAAAATAACATAATGGCTGGCGTTTTCAGGCCAATCACATTGAACCCCTTTCCAGGGAAGATGCTTGTCGATGCAGCAAAAAATAGCAGAAGAATAATAGTTGTTGAAATGAATGAAGGACAAATGGTGCTAGACGTGCAATACTGGCTCAGGCGTGATGTGGAACTTATTCCTTTTAATGGAGGAATTTACCCGAGCACGGAGGAGGTGATAGAAAGGTGCAAGTGAAGCAGCTCAGCGCGATCATACCTGGTGCTGTAAACACTTATTGCCCTGGCTGTGAACATGGCCTTTTACTGAAGCTAATAGCTATGGCGCTTGAGGAGCTCGGGATAACTGAAAAGGCAGTGATGGTTGGGTCAGTTGGATGTTCGACACTAGCCTTCAAGTTCCTCAATATAGATTATGTGCAGGCTCCGCACGGAAGGGCTCCAGCTGTGATGACTGGAATAAAGGAGGTTGAGCCTGATTCAATTGTGTTTGCAGTTCAGGGAGATGGGGATGCGCTTTCAATAGGACTTCAGGAATTATTTTACGCTGCTAACAGGGGGATCCCCGTTTCAATTTTCATGTACAACAACATGGTCTTTGGAATGACCGGCGGGCAGATGGCTCCAACAACTCCTGAAGGGATGGTTACAATGACCACTCCTTATGGCAGGGACACAGCTAAAAGCGGACCTCCAATATACTCCTGCGAAATGCTTTCTGGCCTTTCCAAGCCATCATACATCAGGAGAGTTATAATAGCTCCAAAACCAATTCAGCTGAAAGATAGGGTGATGTATTCTTCCAGGGAAGCCAATCAAAGCTATAAGGCTATAATTTCGGCGTTCAAAACTCAAATGAAAGGTGGGTTCTCTTATGTTGAATTTCTTGGAACATGTAATGTCAACTGGAAGATGAGCATACTTGATTCAAAAAAATATGCGCATAATGTAAGCGCCAAAGTATATCAGCCGGCGCTATTCAGGGATAAGTTTGGGGTTGATTTCATTGAAAGTTAGAACCCTGATATCAGGGAGGGGAGGGCTTGGTGTAGTGGAAATGGGAAACATGCTCGCGTACCTCTTTATGTTAAATGGCTTCTCCACCTCTGTTGTTCCCACATACGGTCCCCAGACCCGGGGGGGATTTGTTGAGAGCACTGTTGTAATTCAGGATGAGCACGTGCTAAATCCAATCCCAACAAAATTCGACATGCTGATAGCGATGGACCTGCCTGCGCTTGACAGGATTAAGGATTTAATGTCGTATGGGACCATCTTTTTTAATTCGTCCCTTGTTAATGGGAATTGGCCTAATTCAATACAGGTGCCAGCAACCGAAATAGCGGAAAAAGTGGCAATGAATAAAATCAGGGAACCACGCGTCACTTCAAACGTATCCATGCTTGGCGCAATTACAAAAATTATGCAGTTTAGCAAACGCGATCTTGATGAACCAATATCAAATATATTAAGTGATAAACCAAAGCAGGCCATACAGCTCAATATTGACATAGCTGATGCTGGATATAATTACGCCGAAAAAGAATTATCTACCATAAAAAACCCTCTTGACTTTTTCCGTAAATAGCTGCATTCAGTTACAAAATGTTTGAGCAAGAAAGCCACTGAGCTTGCGATGTGGATGCGATATATTTATATACAATTATATTGAAATTGTAGAAAAAACACACCGAGGAGCAGAAAAAAGCATGATATTAACATACAAAGCATAACCGTAATTTCTTGATTGAACTTGCATAAAAGATAGCAGAATATGCCATATCGTTCAATATCTTCAGCGGATGTGAAACAATTTGGACTTAAGTCAATTATATCTAACCAGATATTGAAGAAATATGCAAGGAACAGGGAAGCAAAGTGTGAACCATTCCGGCTCGGGGAATAAAGTTAAGCCATGAAGATTGTGATACCTTCCCTAAACCTGACTTTCACTTCAGGAACGATATCCTGAAAATAAATCAGGTTGACAAGGAATATGCATATATTTCATGACAGTCCCAGAGGAAAACATGATTGAACCTGTTTCATATTTAGGGGTTGATAGAAACACGACCGGGCATATTGCTGTTGCAGCCAAGTCCTAAAACTTGGAAGCAGAAAATATTCATATGAGGAGAAAACTGCAGAAAAAAGGTAAATACAGGAAGGTCAAAAAATAAAAAACAGGGAGAGAAATATTGAAAGGAATTTAAACCCCAAGGTATCAGAGGAAGTAAAACAGAGTTGGAATTAAGCTTGAATATCTGCAGGGGATAAGAAATGCAAAATCTAGCAGAAATTTCAGGTATTCCTTGAATAGCTGGTCATTCTGTAACAGATGATAGAAGCCAGACTACTTGGAATACCCGCTGTTGATCCGTATCACACATTGAAGGAATGTTCAAGGTGTGGACAAGTGCCAATGTGTACACGTTGATCACGCTGATGCAAACGCTTCATTCAACATAGCGTTGCGTCTACCTTTAATGGGAAGCGTAGGTCAATTGCATGCAATGGGAGCACTGATACCCCAAAGAGGCAACTTCAAGAGTGATGGAGACCTTAGAACCCTTTAGGGTAGAGAGTATGTCAGATCAATTGGTTTGTGCTATAGTTATTGAATTTTTGGCAAAACCATTTTCCCAAGTATTTCAATTTGTTCCTTTTCATAGTAAGCTGGAATAAAAACAAGTCTTTTTACACCTGCATTTCTGTACTCAATTATTCTCTCAATTATCCTTTCAATAGTGCCCCATATTCCACTGTTTACATTGCATCTGGACCAGGTTGGTAAGTCCATGAATTCTTCGGTAAATTTTATGACCTTCTCCTTGCCTTCGTTACCAACGTAAACCGGTACCATATCTGTGTTATCAAGAACACTGGCATTCTTATTGTACTTTTTCATTATTTCCAGACCCCACCTAAAATCTTCTGGAGTGAAATAATAAGATATCCAGCCATCGCTTATCCTGGAAACCCTTTTTAGTGCATTCTCCATATATCCTCCCATCAGAATTGGAACTTTTTTAGACGGCCTCGGCTCAATTGTTATATGTGAATAGTTTTTTAAGCTGTCGCTTATGTCCTGGCTTTGCAGAAAAGTTTTTACCAGTTTTACGTTTTTCGACAACGTTTTCCCTCGACTGTTAAAGTCAACACCAACAGCGTCAAATTCCCTTTTGTACCATCCAGCAACAGCTCCAAGCAGGAGCCTATCACCTGACAGGTAGCTGACAGTAGATATTAATTTGCCAAGTACAAGTGGATCTCTCAGGCCAAAAAGGTAAAGTGCGCCCAATTTTATTTTATTAGTGCTGGCTGCCACATTAGATATAAGAGCCATCGGCTCTAGGATTGGATAAATAGCCTTTGACCCAAGAAGCAAGTGATCCCAAAACCATATTGATTCAAATCCTAGGGAATCAGCCAGCTTAGCCTTTTCAATTAGGGACTTGATATTGATTGCAGTCCCTGGCAAAGTGAAGTTATCCAGCGCAATTCCCAAACGCATATATAATTTACAGTGAAGGGCATTAATAAATATAACAAAAATAAACCAATTTCAAAAATCAAGCTAAACCTATCAGATGGTCTATTGAAATTATTCCGGGACCGATTATGACAAGTGTTACAGCTAGCAATAGATAAAGTACATCAACTTCATAGCTTGGCTTATCCTGAGCTACATACGACGCATTCATTTTTATCTTTTTCATAATAACGTTTGAAATCATAAATACTGCAATAAACGCTGATATAAGCCTTGTTAAAAACCCCGCTATCAACAAAATTCCGCCGAAGAACTCTAAAATCATAGCAAGTGTAGCTGTCCAGGATGGTATGCCCATACTATTCATCCATTTCCCAGCCTGCTTTGCGCCATCCTGCAACTTTGGGTAACCGTGATGCATCAATGTGCCTCCCATTATTATCCTGAAAATTAACAACCATGCAGTTAACAGCATTGTATATATTTCTAACATGCGGGTTCAGAAATTAAGTATAATATTTAAACTTAGTGGAAAATTTATACTTAATTTGAAGCATTCCACTTTAGATGCCAGTTCACAAGTTGCTTGAGCACATCTGAGAGCTCAACACCCTTTTGAGTTAATGAGTATTGCACCTTGGGTGGCGAATCTTGCGTTATTACTCGTTTAATTATTCCTTCACTTTCCAGCTCATCAAGCCTTTCACTGAGCGATCTTGAACATATGCCCTGTATGTTACGCTTTAACTCATTGAATCGAGTGGGTTGCTTTCTGTCCAGAAAAATAACTATTGGAAAAGTCCATGTTTTGGAAATTTTATTAAGCACAATTATAAATTCTTCCCATCGCAAATTGCCAACTTTTTCAGCACACATTTATGAACAAATAAATGCTTTAATTGATAAATGTTTTCTCGAAAAATATGCTGATAACAACTCATTATAATTATATTAACTGTGACTCTTCCCACCGCTAAAACAGTAGATCAAAACTTTATGTAGGATGGCAGGCCAGTAATTGTTATGACAAATTTAACCACCATCCTACGTCAAATGTTGGGAAGTACCTTTTATATGTTAAGGAGAGGCTCAATGAAATGCAAAACATACGCGCAAGGGATAGTGATTCTGTCATCTGGGTCCTCATGACTGCATCAATGACTAGATGGCACGGCCTCTGGGTGCGGCCAGACAATCAGGAACAACCTCAAGGACCCTGGTGTACTTAGCTTGAATGATGATGTAGTTAAAGATATAAAGAAGATGGGCACACTGAAGGAGACTCACGGTTGCCGTCGATTGGCATGACCTACAGAGACCCTCACGTGGAAGGCGTCGTAGGCACTAGGCCAAAGGATGGAACGCACTGGGCTTACCAGTACGGAAACGTTGTGATCAGTAAGCTAATCCTTGCAGTTACGCCCATAGGAAATGGGAAATCAAGGGCGCAACATCTCAAGCAGTTGTTTGCAATTGAGCTGGGTATAAAGGTTAACCTGCTGCTGCTAGCTACTTTTCGGCAGATGTAATCAATTACTTGAAGTCACTTGGCCTGAAGTTCATGATGAGGATGCCCAATACAGTTATCGCCAGCGGGGATGACCATGTACATCACGGGGGCACAGGAGGAGTGATGATGAGCAGGCCATATTCAGGGTAGTAGCACTTGATGGTCGGAACAGGATTGGGCACATAGAGCTCTTCATATTTGTCACAAACACTAACCTGAAACCAGGGAAGCTGTTCAGGCGCAGATGGGACATTGAGACATCTTACAGGATGATCAACAGGTTCCTGGCTAACGTCAAAGCTGTAACTGGTAGTGTTCCCATATGTGGATCAAGCTAAATCACTTTTAATATATGGGCATAGTTGATGTGCTGAAGCAGAGCGTAATGATGCCATTGTTGATATTTTGGTTCATCCCCGATATAGTGGATGAATGGCAAAGCCATGAGATGGGCAAATTTTGATCTAGTCATATGTGAGCAAGACAAAGGATATTAAGAGTTTAGGTGATGGTAAACACATGTATATAGGTATAGATCTCCATAAAAGATACCTGCCGAGGTGGATGATAATGGGTATGCGTTGGAGGAATTAAAGGTGTTGTATGTGTGAGCCCTATAAGCTGAGGAGGTTCTCCGACTCACTTCCGTTTAGTAGAGTGATAGATAGCTGGTACTGGGCGTACAGGATGCTGTCGGAAAGGCATGAAGTTGTCAAACCCTGTGCAGACAAAAGCAATAGCTAAAGACAGATGTGCTAGCACAAACCTGCTCAGGAGATACCTGTATGCTATGTAACACCCAGGGAGACGATGGAGCTAGTCAGGTATCGTGCTAGGCTTTTGGGGATTTTGATGAAGAACAGCATGTACAATGTGAAGATAAATGCTAACCCTTTCACTGAGGGTTTCATTAAAAAGTTGTGGGATATAGGTGACCCAAAGATAGCTACACGTAATTAAAACACTAAATGAGGATAAGGCATCAAGGATGATAGAGGAACAGGCTGAGGGGAACGCCAAGCTTCTAATGACGATACCTGGCATATCTTACCGCTCATAGACAGTGAAATAGGAGATATAGGCAGGTTCTCTGATTCCTATCATCTGGTATCTTATGTAGGATAACGCATTCTTCTGGTGGAAACACACATCATGGTGGAATAAGCAGGGCAGCCCATACTTAAGGTGGGCACTAAATCAAGTTACTTGGGTGCATATAAGGAATGAACCTGAAGAAACTGTGGCTTTCAGTTAAATACTTCAAGTAAAATTGAAGCGCTTGGCAAATCTTAGTGCTGCTGTTAACAAGCCAATCGTTAGCTCGGTGAACCCATGCCTATGAGAAAACCTGCAACAACTCCTTTAGGGGTTAGTAGTTGACAGAAAATTTAATATTTATCATAATTGTAATTAAACAAAAGATGAACTATAATATATTTGTCCTGATCAAGGCAGTGATTGACGATGTAAGAATAGACCAAAAAACTGGGGAACCATCAGTTGCTGGATCCAAGTATAAAATGGATGACATAAGCAGGAATGCAGTTGAAGAAGCTGTAAGAATTAAGGAAAAGCACGGGGGAAAGTCCACAGGTATTATATTTGGGGATGATTATGCAAGTCTGGTCATTAAGGAGGCACTTGCCATGGGACTTGACGAGGGCATCATGATCAAAGGGTACAGGGAAAATGACCCCAGGGTTACGGCCCAAGTAATTTCAAAAAAGTTGCATGAAACTGCGTGGGACATAGTTCTTATGGGATACTCCTCTGCAGATAGTTACACTGCACAGCTGCCGGCCAGGATTGCCAGGTTATTGGATAGGCCACTTATGGGAAATGCAATTAAACTTGAGTTAAACGAGCGCAATGCAAGGGCTACCCTTGAACTTGAAGACTTTAATGCCCTGGTTGAGAGTGAACTGCCACTTATTGTATCTGTTGCCCAAGAAATAAACGTTCCAAGGATACCAACATTGCTTCAGATCATGGCTGCATCAAGAAAGCCGCTTAAGGTGGAATCCCCTACAATAACTTACCCCGATGATTATAAAGTCATGAACAACATCGCTCCCAGGTCTGTAAGAAAAAGAATTATATATGAAGATATAGCAAAGGGAATTGATGAGATCTCAAAGGTTCTAAAATCCTAGGGCTTGGACCAGCTTTGGCACTATTTCGTACAGATCGCCTACCAATCCGTAATCGCATTCATTAAATATTGGGGCGCTTTTGTCCCTGTTGATTGCTATTACGATTTTTGAATCCCTCATCCCAACTATGTGCTGGATTTGGCCTGATATTCCAAGTGCAATATATATTTTCGGTTTGACCCTCTTCCCTGATAGGCCAACCTGCCTTTCTTCTCCAAGCCAATGCAGGTCTGAACATACTGGCCTGCTGCCTGCAAGCTCTCCTCCAAGCGCCGAAGCCAGTTTCCCAGCAACATCTAGCCCCTCCTTTTTACCTATTCCCCTCCCCACAGCTACTATGACGTCAGCCCTTGTCAGGTCTATAGAACCCTTCTGCTTTTCCTCCCTTGTAATGAGGTTTATGCCAGGCTTCTGAACGTGCACCACGGTCACCTCCTGTTCATATGGCTTTTCAGTAACGAGTGGGCTTGCAATGCCAGCCATCACAGTAAATATTCTGGCTGAAGTTATCTTTTCCATCACCGTCTTCCCGCCATAATAGAACCTGGAAATCCTTGCCTGACCACTCTCCAAGTCAAAAGATAGTATTTCTGATTCCATTGGTATTTTCAGGTCCTGTGACATCATTGCAGCCACTTCCCTCCCTGCTGTTGTGGCTCCTACAAAAAAGTAGTCGTAGCTGGTTGCGATGCTCTCAAGGGCGATGGCAACAGGTTGAGGATCATAGGGATAACTGTCAAGTATAAATATCTTTTTAGCCGCAAAAAGCCCTGCTTCACCCACTTCTCCAGCAAATGCCACATCGCATTCAATTTTCCCACCCAGAAAATTCAGCATCTCCTTTCCAAGTTCTGCATTTTCAGAAAATATAAGGCCTCTCATAAATTTAATATAGACCCAGTTGTTATAAACTTTAGCCATTTTTGTCCAAGTGCTCTTCGACAAACTGAGATAGGTCAATTACTTTCATTGACCCGTTCATCTTTACACTCGAAGCATCATTTAACATTGAATTACAGAATGGACATAAAGTTACAGTTACTTTCGCCCCCGTGGCTGATAGCTGGTCAAGCCTTTCATGACTGATCCTCTTTTCTTCTGGGACATCATACCAGTAATTTGCTCCACCTGCTCCACAGCAAAATGTCCTTTCACCGCTCTGCTGGGGTTCCTTTAAATTTGAAGCGCTGGAAAGTATGAGCCTCTGTGGCTCGACAACCCCATTATACCTTGCAAGGTAACATGGGTCATGAATAGTTACATCTTCATTGGCCTTTTTAAGTTTAATTTTTCCTTTTTCAATTAGCTCTTCAATCAGCTGTGATTCATGGTAAACCTTTATCCCTTTCATTGATGAATCAACGCTTATATAATCATTTGTAAATGAATTATAACCGTGCGCACAGAGCACAACCAGCTTCTTTGCCCCATATTTTTTAAATATCTCAATGTTTGTAAGCGCATAGTTCTGAAATGTGCCTTCTTCTCCAAGCCTACGCGCAGGATCCCCGCAACAAGTTTCCTCGTCTCCTAGATATGCCAGCTTGTCGGATAAACCAGCTTCCCTGACAATTTTAAGAAGCGACCTCACGCTTTCTCTCGATCTTTCATCAAAGCTTGGCATGCATCCGACCCAGAGAAGGTATTCAAATGGCTTTCCCTCCCTAGCTTCACTTATTCCAAATTCATCTTTTATCCATGAATTTCTCGCATAGTTTGGCAAACCCATTGAGTTTCCTCCCTGCATTAAATTCATCAGTAGGGAAGATTTTTTCTGGTCAAGCCTGTTCTTTTCCACCATGGTTCGCCTCAGTTGATAAATCAGCCCCAAATGATCAACTCCAACTGGGCAAGAATAAACGCAAGCGCCACAGGTTGTACAGGACCAAACTTCATCATCTAAAATTTCTTTAAAAGGATCAGCGTCATCCCCATTACTTTCCTTGAGCACACTCACCTTTCTGACAAGAACTCTTGGTGATAGCAACCTGCCGGTTGCTGTTGCTGGACATGCTGCTTCACATGCGCCTATTTCAACACAGGAGTCGCATGAAGCTATTGCATCACTGCTCAGTTCTCCTATCTTATCCACACCCACCTTTACCTGAGCCGCATCAACTTCTCCTGATTGTATTTTTTTTAACTCAAATGGAAGCTGCACTTTCGTTATCGGCCTATCAAAGTTCTTGATCAGGTTAATTGACGGCCTAGCATAGTAAATAGCTATGAAGAGGTTCTTTGTTGCATCAAGCAGGTTCGCAAGCCATTCAAAACCAGTGATCCATTCAACTATGAGCTGGGCAATTGTGAATACTATAACAACTATCAGGATTACCTGAAGCTTTTTTGAATTAAAAATCATTTCTTTGCTGCCATTTAGCTTCCTGTTGAGCCTATCACTTTTGTTAAGCAGCTGCAGCCTCCAGTAAAGTGACAACAGGAGCCCTGCAATAGCTGGCAGGGTCAGGGCCAGCATCAGGTAAAGAAGTGGCAAAAGATATGGTAATGCCGGTCCAAGCAGTGCAAATGCAATGGAGAGCAGCAGCCCCACGACTATTGCAAAGTGCATTCTGTCGATGGAATTGCCCCTGATCAACCTGTTCATTTCTTCGGCCCCGAGTTTCCATATGCGTTGTATGCTAATGGCAACAGAAAACCTCCTGCTCCACAGCCCAAACGTGTACAATATTGCAATGATGCTGAACAATACCAGCGTGTATGTAAAGTAAAAAGCAATTACCCCTACAAGACTCAATTTATGTTCACCATTTCAAACAGGTTTAAATTTTCCATAAGATAATTATTTATAAGCATTTCATAATGGCAGTAAAGCACTACAAAAATATAAATCTAACGTACACAAATTGATATTTACAGTACTTCCCGCAAGTATAGCATCTCTTTTAGAACAATTTATTTAGGGCCATATTATGCATTTTAGTAAATAACAAACCAATGAGGCCCAAAAGCACAAGTTATCCTCTAAAGCCTTGAATCAGAACTTTCATGCCATTCTAAATATATAACCGAGAGCATAATAAGGTCAGTCAACAATACAACCTTAACTGGCTCAGCACTGATGTTCCATTTTCTGATCCTTTGCGGGCTTGAAGCATTATGTGAGGTATGGAATGATGAAAGATGACTATAGACTATACGGAGACATAGCAAGATCGACAGAGATGTTACTAGGGGCAAGATAAACACTGGCAAACTTTGCTACGATAAGTGCTGTTGGCAAGGCTAATGCTCTTCCAGTTACCAGGTTCAATGTATAATTGCTTGAAAATTCACCAAGGCATTCACTGCTCCTCATTGGCAGGGAGTTTACCATTGAAGGTTGCTGGAAGGGCTTCATAATTCCGATATAACGAGAGGGTCATAAAGCAATACAGAGCTGCCTGCTGAAATTTATTACACCATGGTCAAATAGGAATTATAAGAATGACAGGTCTGAGGACAGATATATGGTATTTGCTACAAAATTTTGATAATGCTGAACAAATGATAGATATGGTCCTCGAAGAGTACAAGTGGTGCATACATAAAAGATATGATTAAGGCAATCAAGCAGGAATTTTGTTGTAAGGGTTGCTGTAGTAATTCTGTACAATGCTTAGCAATCACAGCATATGAATTCAGGTGCGCCGTTGAGGAGGTAATAGGGGCAGGAACTGGCCCACCCAAATGGTAAGGCACAGTGCATTATGAGGCTTCCTAGCGGGAGCTAAATGGTTAAAATTTAAATTGCACTTTTTAGTTTAGCGTGTTTCCAATTATGCGAAACTTATCGAACGTCAGTTAAATATTACTACCTGCAGAACTGCTGTTTAATACAACAAAGTATTAACGTTTTTTGTTTTGTTGCATAAATTGATTATTCCCCGTTAAAGAATAAATTAATTAAGTGCCACTTTGCTCAGCTTACCCTCGTGCCACAGCGATGCGCCTCCACAACGTTTTATGTAAACACCTTGGCCATTATTTCATTAAATATTTATTTCTACATTAAGCGTTGATGACACGTACTCTCCTAGCACCCATGATAGACGCTTCTATAGGCTGTACTGAGCCTTTGCCAGCATTATGCTATCCTGTTAAGCTTTTTGATGTACATCTTCCTGTCAGTTGATTCGTACTCTTTCTAGTGAGCATCTTGTTAGCTACTATTATTATTGCCTTTTGGTCTCCTTTCCTGCCCTGATTCTGTTACAGAAGGACTTGAGTCATGATTTGATGCTATTCTTGCTGATTCCACAATTGCCGAAAATTATGGAACCGTTTCTGAAAGGTTATAATTTCTTATAACCATCATTCGGAGCGTTGACCTTCTCAGTCAAGCCCGCTCCGGCCACTTTAGGCTCATGGCCGGTGTACAGGTATTCATCCTTCAAAGAAGGCCA
>JARVJW010000159.1 GCA_029775955.1 Nitrososphaeria archaeon
GGTTTAGAACGGTGGAAATAAATTCAACCTTTTATCGTTTCCCCTCAACCAACATGATTAAAAATTGGTCAAATTCTCCTGAAAATTTTATATTTTCTGTAAAAGTTAATAGGTCAATTTCTCATTTTAGCAAACTTAAAAGCATTAGCCTTTGGGAAAGGTTTGTCATGTTATTTGCGCCTATAAATTCAAAAATACGGTTTTGGTTAATTCAGATGCCGCCAGGCTATAAAGCAAGCGATTTAAATATTGAAAACGTCACGAATTTTATAAGGATAACTGGAGATGAACGCATTGCAATGGAATTTCGTGATGCTTCATGGTGGACTGTGTCAAAAAAGATCATTGATGTAGGCGCAGTCTTCTGTTCAGTTGATGCTCCAGGATTGCCTGAATTGATAATAAATTCAAGTGGAACAATATATATGAGGGCGCATGGCAGAACCAGCTGGTATTTATATGCTTATAGCCATGGCGAGCTGAATAACATAGCAAACCGTATTTTAAAATCAGGTGCTGAATCAGCCTTTATTTATTTAAACAATGATATTAGCATGCTGGAAAATGCGTTATACCTTTTAAACAAGTTCAACAAACTGTGAAGCATGAGGTGCTTTGTGTCAGTTAATCTGGAAGATAAACCATTAATCAACAAAATAATTAAATTGCAGAAGGATTTAGAGGGCATGGAAAGCGGAATCAAAGCAGTTTCCGCAGAAAACCTTCATTACACTCTAAGGTTCCTGGGGGAAATTGACCAAAAAACCGTCAATAAGGCAATCGACCTTCTGAAAAAAATTTCATACAACCAGTTTGATATAGAATTAAATGGGCTTGGTGTTTTTCCTGATATGCAAATGATCAGGGTTATTTGGGTAGGATCACCATCAAGAGGGTTAGTTGAGCTAGCAGGATTTGTAAATTCTGCACTGGGAGAAATAGGAAAGAATAATGATAGTTTCTTACCACACTTGACTATTGCAAGAGTTAAATACATGCATGACAGGAGCAGGTTACTGAGTTATGTTTCTGCTAATAGAAATACAGTTTTCGGAAGTTTCAGGGTAGTTGAATTTAACCTGATGCAGAGCGAGCTGAAACCTGAGGGACCAAGGTACACCGCGATAAAAAAGTTCGACTTGATTAACCGCATTTAGCAATATTTTTATTACCTTACGTCAGCTTATCAGTCGTGAAGGAAAAGGCGGCTATAGCTGTAAAATCATCACTCAGCAATTCGGAGCTAAACCCTATACTTCTAATGTTGACAGAGGAATTTGACTTATTAAGTGTTCAGACCTTGCCTGAGGTTGAAGTTATGGAAAATTGGAATCAAGTAATGAGAAGGGGGATAGATGTAGCTATAAGCATTGGGGGTGATGGAACTTTGCTTGGGCTTGCCAGGTTTCTACCCCAGGGTGTGCCGATTGCAGGAATAAACATGGGTGGAAGGGGAATTATTGCAGAAGTTGAAAGGAATGAGATAAATCAACTCATTTCTTCATACAGGTATGGCAATTATTATATTGAAAGGAGGATGAGGTTAAGGGCAGAAATTGCAAGAAATGAGACATATAACGTGCTAAATGAATTTTTCTTTCAGAGAGCAAACTTTAACGTTACGCCATACTTTGAAGTAAATTCAGTTAATGGAATAAAATTTAAGGGCAGGATGGATGGAATAATAATATCTACACCAACTGGTTCCACTGGATACAACCTGAGCAACATGGGCCCTGTACTAATCGAAACCCTAGAAGCGTTGATTATAAATCCTGTAATGTCTATAGATTATATCCCGGTAACCGTAATTCCGCCAGAAGAACTCAGGATAACGTGCACAGATTATTCATATATGATCGCAGATGGGCAGATAAAGTATGAGATACAACCTGGAGAATCAGTTAGGGTATTTAGGGGAGATGATTTGCGGTTAATAAAAATTAAAAAAGGAAATAACCAGTTCATGAAGGTGATTAAATGATGTTAACTGAACGTGATTATAAATTAATAATGAAAGTGATGGGGGGTAATATTATTTCGTTTATGCCAGAGATATATGCAGTGTGGACAAGAGGTTGCAGGGATCCAGCGCGTTATCTCTTTGCGTACATTCCGAATGCAATTGACAATGAGGGTGCCAAGTTGGTTTTTGATAATATAAGGCTAAAATTTCCTCGTGATATTAATGTTATTGTAACAGAAAAATCAATAATTGTTAACGGTAAATCTTACAATATAGAATCAAATGATACTCCAGAATATGACGTAATCCAGCTTTTTATGGAACTCGTAAAAAAGCATGAAAATCTTATATAGTCAATTTTTAATTTGACATAAGGGCCGGTAGTTCAGTGGTAGAATGCCCGCCTTGCACGCGGGAGGCCGCGGGTTCAAGTCCCGCCCGGTCCATATGATTAGCTTTTAAAAACTATCTATCATTCTTTTAAGTATATACTTAAATATTAAAATTCGTTATTGACAAGCATGGAAACATATAAAGTTGAATTTTATAGCTTTGAAGACTTGGTTAAGGACTTTATTTCAATTGCAAGTATGTTTGGAAGGGGTGTTATAGTTACGGTTTACAGGTATAAAGGTAAAATCTTTGTTATCCAGCCGACGTACGAACTGATAGGAATTCATTATATTACTGATGATGAAAATAAATATCCAGCCGGCGAATACATTTTTGATACAATTACTTCAAAGGTAAAGCCAAAAAACGACAAAAAGGAACTGAGTGCTAATGAAATGCTTGTAGTTGTAATAGAGCAGAAATACAATTCATTGTTTGACTGAAGTTATCAGAGCCCTTCCACCCTTGATCACTATTGTATGCTCAAACTGGCTAACAGATGATCCACTACTTTCTACAAGCGTCGCATAACCTTCAATTATTCCCTTTTTTTCCAATTCATTTATTGCATTTGTTGCGCTTCTCCCAAATTGCCTGTAAACCCACCTGAGTGCAAATGGCAAAGTGACGTAGTTCTCCCATAGATATTTTAGGATTTCGGTATGGGTTTTTTCCTTAATAGCACGTGCTGACGGTAACCTGTAAATATTGCTGTGCATACCGTCTATCACATAACCCGAAGCATTACTGTCAACAAAAAAGGGTTCTATTGCATAAGCATTGCCTTCAATAAAACTTCCACGGGCTCTTGTCTGCACCATGGGTATTGATACATTGGCGTGGAGGTTATAGTGGTCTACGCCATGTCCCATAAGGTTTTCTATTGGCTTAAATCCATAACCCTTTGCAAGCCTTTGAACAAGGGCACCAAATTCTTCAAAACTCATTCCACTGTGAATTTCTTGAATGGACTGCAAAAGAGTTTCATTATTTGCTACTTTCATACCTTCATATGAAGGTGAAAAGTTAATAGTTATTGCTGTATCTGCAATATAGCCGTTTATGTGCACACCAAGGTCGATTTTAACTATTGCACCTTTGATAATTTTTTTATCATCTTCAGGTTTCGCTGTGTAGTGGGCCGCCTCTTCATTTTGAGATATATTTATGGGAAATGCAGGAAACCCACCTTGCTTTACTATATATTCTTCCAAATCATCACATATATCAAGGACTTTCCTGCCTTCATAAACAATTTCTTCTGCCCTTTTTAGTGCATTTGCAGCAATACTTCCAGCCTTAATGTAACTTTCAAGGACTTCGTTGATCATTTTACTCACAATCCCCCAAGCCTTCTGAGAACTTCATCAAGCTGTTTTATTCTTATATTGGCCAGTATAAGGTTTTCTACAGAAGCCATTTCTACAGCTAACTTTTCCACTCCTTGAGTTCCATGCATCATAACCATCCTAGGCTTTAACGGTGATATTCTAACAGCTACCATTGGGCTTCTACCTATTCCCACTTTTGTAAAAATTAGTGCCCTTTCAGAAGATTTTCCAAATATCTTGTAAAATTGTTCACCCCTCATAGTAATTATGGTTTTTATGCTGTCAAGAACGGTATGACCATAAATCGGCGAATCGAGCATTTTTTCCCCTGTAAGCATATCAGCTTCAAGCAGGTCAATTAGTTCAGATGCCTTTACTGGCTTATCATATTCTCTTATGTTAATTATTGCATCGTTTAACCCGATATTTTCCCCACCGTGCATTGCAAGCACAACTGCTGAAGCGCTGTTGCTCCTTACAAGGGCATCTATGTACTTTCTTATAAACCTAGTTCCTGGTTTCCTTCTTCTCCCGCTTTCATAATCGCTTAGTACTGATGGGGAAACCCCTATTAACCCAGCAAGGCTTTTTTGAGTTATGCCCAATTTTAGCCTTATATTTTTCATAGTTTTGCCTGGAGAATTAGAGTAAACTATCATTCCGGCAACCTTATATATTTCTTCGTTTTCCAATATGCTCAATAATACTTATGAACTAAATATAAACGTTGGCTAGATTTGAATTTGCAAGAAGTGTTGAACCGCAGTTCAATTAGTCAAAGTTAGATTATAATTTGACTTCTATCAAATATTTTTATCATAACCTGCTTTGTTGCATATCAAAAAATAGTTAATTTGTTAACAGTTACGAATTTAAATCAGCTGAATTATTTAATATAAATTGCAATTATTTATTTTCTAATTTTTAAATAATTGAGCTTAACTTTTAATTTATGCAACGCAACGACCAAAACTAAAAGTTAATAAAATTGGTTGAAAAAACTTAAAAATTGTAAATAACACAGTTATAATATGGAAAATCAAAGCACTTATGATATAATCATTATAGGTGGTGGTCCAATAGGGCTGTGGGCATCATATTATTCTGGGTTCAGGGGGATGAGGACACTGCTTGTTGAGGCTTCGGATAGCCTTGGTGGGCAGGCAATTTACCTTTATCCAGAAAAGAAAATAACTGATCTGCCAGGGATACCTGAAATAACAGGGAACGAACTTGTGAATAACTTAGTTATACAAATGAAAAGCGTAAATGTAGAAAGCGTTTTACAGACAAAGGTTGTATCCATTTTAGACAATAATGGCAATAAAGTAATAATAACAGATAAGGGAAGGTTTGAAGGAAAATATATATTATTGACGCCTGGAATTGGCAATTTTGTGCCAAACAAGCTTGGAAATTCACAGGTGGAAAGGTTTGAAAATAATGGCCTGTACTATTATGTCAAAAACAAGGAAGATTTCAGGAATAAAAATGTGCTAATAGTTGGGGGAGGAGATTCTGCTGTAGACTGGGCTGCAGAAATGATCAATATAGCTAAGGATGTTTATTTGGTGCACAGGAGGGATGAATTTAGGGCAGCTGAGGCTAACATACAAAAGGTAATACAAGGAGGCGTAAAGATATACACGCCCTATACACTGGATTCATTGATAGGAAATGGAAAAATAGAGAAAGCTGTGCTTAAAAAAATCACTGATTTTTCGCAGATAGCAGTAAATGTCGATTCAGTGATTATGATGCTTGGATACAAGCTTGACCTCAGCACAATCAAGGGATGGAATATAAATCTGAGTCAAGATGGCATACTTATTGATCCAAACTGCAGAACTAGTGACCCCAAGATTTTTGCTGCTGGGGATATAGCTTCGTTAAAAGAAGGAATAAAACAAAAGTTGCTCGTAATAGGTTTTGCACAAGCAACAACGGCAGTTAACTATATAAGCAAAGAGCTTAGACCATACAATCCAACTTTTGTACATAGCACTACAAAACGCTAAATTTTGCAAAAATTTACCTTAAGACCTTGCACATTGCTGTTTATCATAAAAACGCTTCCGGCATAAGGTTGCTCCGCGATTTTCTTATTTGATAGGCCATGTCTTGCTGTGGTTACAAAAATGGTCCTCAAGTCAGGTCCTCCGAAAGTCAATGAAGTTACATTCTCTGTTGGCAGCTCAATCTTTTCAATAAGTCTACCATTATTAGGGTTCCATCTGCTTATCATTCCCCCACCCCAGTGGGCCACCCATATCATTCCCTCTGAATCTACAGTCATGCCATCTGGCACACCTGGCAAATCACCAAATTCCACAGCTACCTGCCTTTCAGAAATATGACCTCTTTCAGCGTTGAATGAAAATTTCCATACCTTTCTGGTTGGTGTATCAATCAAATACATGAACTGGTTATCAGGACTCCAGCCTAACCCATTTGAAATGGTTAAGCCAGACAACTCTTTTCTTATAATACCTGATTCAAAGACATAAAGAGATGCAACTGGTAGCTTTTCCATTCTGTCCATAGTGCCGGCCCAGTATCTACCATAAACATCACATTTGCCATCGTTGAATCTATTCGTTTTAGGTTCATCTGTCAAGTTGGAAACCTTCAAAGCCCTTTGTTCATGCATATTTATCCGATATATGCTCAAATCAACGGTAACTAAAAGGTCACCACCTTCTGTAGGAGAAAGGCTTGTGACATCGCCCTCTGTTTTAAATGTCATTTCTCCATTTGGCCCTTCAGAATAGATAATATGATTTACTATATCAACCCAAAAAAGGGTCTTTTTAGAATAATCCCATATCGGCCCTTCACCGATTTCTGCAGTCTTGTACATGAAAACTTCAACTTTCATATAAATCAGTTAAATTAATTTATAGGATTTAATGTTTGCGACAAATTAGAACACAATCGTGATTTTATCTGCGCTATTGATGAACGAATGGTTTTTAAACGCATAACTTAATATATTTGTTTACTGAAGTGGTGACAGAAGAATGCGGGAGTCGCCTAGCCAGGTCAATGGCGCTGCCCTGAGGCGGCAGTCCTGTTGAGGTACGTGGGTTCAAATCCCACCTCCCGCATAAAATTAAATATATCGTATAACATTATCGATCTCAGACGTTATTCTGTTCTCGTTGGCATATTTCATACATTATCCGAAGATGATATGGCTATTTTGCAAATTGGTTTAAATAAACGTTAACAATAAAGTCAGTTAGTAACCTATCTTTATGGATGTCCTGTACTTTATAATGTTCACCGCAACTCTGATTTAACCCGTTAATTTTTCATTGTTCTGCTTGTAAGACATGCGTATAAATGGCTGTTTTTCTCTTGTTTAGAATTTTTAACTAATATAATTTATTTCATATAATGCCCGGATCACCGTTCTCAATTTACTATTTTCATGATTCAATTCATACTTTATTACATGTCCTTGTATCACCTTTATCCAATTTATAGTTATAAGAGCATTTAGGTCAGAACGAATGGCCCTTCTCCTGATGCCCGTCCTTTTTTCAAGCATGTAGACTGAAAGTGGACAGCCTGCCAGCTCAAGTTCCCTGATTATCCTGAGCCTTCCCCTGCTTGACAATCCAGTCTCTGCTTCACTGCTAGCCATTTAGATCCAACCTGCTCATTATATATGTTAGAAAGTCATCAAGGTTATGAATAGGAGCCCCACTTATACCTATCTTTGCAACGCCCTTGACATCAATTAATCCCCTGTCATCTAGTTCCTGCAGTGCCTTTATGAATTCCTTTAACTCGATCTCTCTGATATGCATTGTATTGCACACTTCCTTGTGCATTTCAACTATTTTATCCAATGAAGTGTAGCCTTCACTTTCTATCTTTAACGCCCTTGCAACAGAAAGAAGAACAACCTTAAGTTCAGGGCTGAGTAGCTCGAGGTCTTCCCGTGTTATGAATGGGCTTGTAATGTTCATGACAGTCCTGATATGTTCTACAGTTATAGCATCATTGCCCCTTGATTCTGCCAGTCTGCCAGCGTTAAAAAGGATATCCAGCGCATACCTTATGTCACCGTACGCTGGAGGCCTAGAAGTTATATCTGCTATGTATTTTATTATATTTTCATTATATGCTGTAATGTTAAGAGATTCAGATGCCCTCTTTAACAGAATATTAAATACCTGCTCTGAGTTGTAACGCTCAAAAAACAAGACCCTGTTTCCAAGGGAACTTAACTCAGCCCTGTCCAATTCATCTCTAAAATTCATTGTCCTAGAGCTTATTACGATAATAGGTATCATTATCCTACCTGATGGCATTGATTCGTTTAAGCGCGTTAAATTGTAAATTATCGGTTCCCGGTTTTTCTTCAGTGCAAAATCAACATCATCTAGAAGCAATATGCCAATCCTGTTTAGCTTTTCAAGAGTCATAAGCGTTTGCAGTAACAGTTCCTCTGCGCTCAGACTTGTTGAATATGATTCTGGTGCTAACTGGTATGCCATCTGCCTAAATATAAGTAGCCTAGTAGAGCCGTGCTGCCTAGGATTTACGTAAGAATACTTGATGTCAGACTTGGACTTTTGAACTACATTTTTAGCGAACCTGAACATGGTAGCCGTCTTTCCTGTGCCAACATCCCCAACTATCTGTTGTACCATGAAGCTCTTCTTCTTTACTGAATCTAAAAATAAAGTTTCAAGGTCATTAAGCGCTTTTTCCCTATAAGGAAGTTCCTGTGGCACATATGATGGCAGCAACCTGCTGCTATCAGCAAATATTTTTTTATTCATAAAGGTTAATGCTCTATGGAGGCTAAAAACATTAACTTATTTTAAAACAGCCCCCCCTCCCCCCATGTGTGCGTGCTAAGTTAAATAATCAATTGCCTGATGTTGCTTATGAGATATTTTTATAATGGTCTCAAGGGTGGTTAAAATTGATCAGAGCGTCTGAGATAGTTGAAAAAAGGCTCATATCTCATAGGTGGGTTGACCGTGTATTTGGAGGTGGGTTGATGTGTGGTCACTCATATATAATATATGGTAATTATGCTGAAATGGTTATGACAATTTATATGGTATCTGCATCAGGCATGGTAGCCTATATAAATTCCACGGATTATTATTCAAAAAGAAACCTAATAGATGTAGAGGCAATAGCACGTGAAGCTAAGGCTCAAGGCATCGATGTAGGTCAGGTTCTCAAAGCAATAATTGAGATTTCTGCACATAGCCCACAAAGATTGCTTAACGCGGTAAAGCAGGTCATAAGCGCAGAAAACGTAAGGCTTATAGTTTTGCATGGATTAAATTCGTTCCCTGAAGACCCTAAATCTTCTGAAACTGCTTTCTATGCTTTAAGAAGCGCGGCAGCTAGAGCTAATGTACCATTTTTAGCTATTGAAGATGAGCCTAAAATTACCCCCATTATGGTATCCATGTGCAGTCACATGGTTGCCGTGGAAAGGGTAATGGAAGGGATACAATTCAGTTTTTTAAAGCCAACGCAAGCGCAATTAATTGTGAGGTGGGAAAATATGGGTAGATTGACACCATCTTTCAGGCAAAGATATAATAATTATATAAATAGCATAAGGAAGGAGTTTGAGCCTCTGCTGAGGGATGGAAAGGATAAAACATTGGAGGATATGATTGAATACGTATGGAATCCTGAAATGGCGTCCATGTCTGCGCTAAATATGCCACAGGTATCAGATTCCCTAGTATTTATTTCAATGTTGCACTTAATGCACGAACTAGAAGTTACAAAAAATGACCTGAAAGATGTAAAGGAAAAGTTAAAGCACCTGCAGCAAGATGAACAAGTATCTCAGTGATGTATCAATTGAACATTATCTGGGTTCTGATGGCAATTTTATGCTAACGCAACAAGTGACATTAATTTATGCACGGCTATTTATTTGACGTTTACTTTGTAAATGGCTCAGTTTTTATTTGGATCAAGGGCGTAGACGGCAAATTTTATAGGCATTCAGAAAACTATAAACCATATTTTATTATTGATGCGGGTGACAAGAATGACACCATTATTTATGATGTTTCAGAAGTTGCAAGTGCCAAATTTGTAAGCCGGTTGTTTCCAATAGACAAGCCGGAAAACAGGTTAATGATAATGGTCGAACCTGAATGGCAAGATTATTATAAAGTGCTTAAGATGGCAATGAATGACCCCAGGGTTAATGCAATATATGATTCAGACCTGATGCCAGTCCAAAAGTTTCTCTTTAACAGGCTCAAAGTTGAACCTGGAAGTGCCGTAAACTTCGAAGTCAATGGTGAAGAGCTCAGGATTATTGCAAGTAATGAGAGCCAGCTATCCTATATCCCACCATTTGACCTATCAGACGATATTATATGTGATAAGCCATGCTGGAATATCAGTAAAAGGGAGATAAATGACCCTGTAGATTACTTTCAGGGATCATGTGCTGGCAGAATATCAATTGATTTACCGGCAAAATGGTTTAAATGCACTGAAACTGGCCTTGCCTGGCTCGTAGAAAGGGCAAGGTTTGCCTTCCTACCACTGGGATTGGCTGCCCGTTGGAGCAGCAATAAAATAATTGATTCCAGGAATGCATTTACGTTAATAAACAGAGGGTTTGCCGTTCCAAAGTTACATGTTAATGAACCTTCAATGAGCATGCTTGAATTTGTTAACAGGGACAGGGGAGGGTACACTATATCACCCAAATACATTGGTACCTTTGAAAATGTGGGTGTAATAGATTTTGATTCAGAATACCCTAGCATAATAGCCAAATATGGAATAAGCTATGGAGGCTATGGCTGGCTGATCCCTGAAGTGATAAGGCCATGGCTTGAACGGAGGCTATTGTTAAAGCGATTGGCCAGAACCACCAAAGACGAAAAACTCAAGGCTATTTACTCCGCACGCTCTGACTCACTAAAGCTGATCCTTGTAAGTGAATACGGCATTTCAGGGTGTTCGCTAAACAGATTTGGCAATCATTTTGCATTTGAAGAAATTAATAAGATATCAAGGCAAGTTATGCTAAAGGCCAAAAATATAGCTGATCAAAATGGGTTTGATGTAGTTTATGGTGATGTAGATTCATTGTTTGTAAAAAAGGAAGGGGCAAAATTGGATGATTATGAACTGCTTTCTAACATGATTTCCAAGGAAACTGGCTTGCCGATGTCTGTTGACAAAATTTTCAGGGTTTTAGCTTTCTGCGGCAAAAAAACTGACAGCAAAACTGCCGCGCTAAAAAGATATTTTGGCATAACAGATTCCGGTCAAATTGTGTGCAGAGGAATAGAAGCTAGGAGAAGTGATTTTCCTGAGGCAATAAGATCTTTCCAGTTAAAATTAATAGAGGAAATTTACGGTAAAGGTGATATTAATATGATAAAGGCTTCTGCACCAAGCATAGCATCTAAAATGTTATCAGAATTTATAAGCAGTATCAGGAATGGCCTTGTACCTGCAACAAAGTTAGCGTTTGAAAAGAGGCTTGGCAAAGACCCTGACAAGTACCATGTAAATGCACCCCAAAAGGTTGCTGCAGAACTTTCTGGGCTAGGGCTTGGTGATGCCGTAAGATATTTAATATCCAGAAACGGTGTTACGATAAACTATGATACAACTTATGATTGGGAAAAATATGCTTTAACTGCAATTTCAGCTGCAAAAACTGTGCTTGAACCATTGGGAATAATTCCTTCTCTTGAAATTAAAATGCAATATTTTTACTGAGCTTCCTTTTAAAATAAATCAAAATGCCATCAAAACATTAACAATGGCAAAATTCTGATTAATACAGCTAGTTGATTAGCTCTAACCGCATAATTAGCTTGAATTGGATATAACCACGTCATAATAATGCATGTAAATAGCATTTTGCCCATTTAACTAAAACCCCATATTTGTCCTGAAAATCCAACTGGTAGTTATATCATAACCTCAATATCGTAAATTTGCTAGCATTGCTTTATTATACATAAATTCAAAGTCTTGCTCACTATCTATGATTCCCATTTTGCGATACATATTTGTGTAATTCTGCCCTGTATCTGCTAATATTGCCAATACCTTTTTTCCTTTTTGTGCCATATTTATTGCTTCATGGCAAGTAACACCAGAAGATGGCCCAAGCAATAAATTGTACTTTTTGTATATTTCTTTAATGCAGTTAAATGCGTCAACATCTTTAACTACTTTAAAATCATCAGGCTTTGCTCCAATACTTTCAAGTATAGCTGGCATCAGCAATGACTCTTTTAAATTTCGAAGCCCCTGAATTTTATGGTTTGGCTGAGGCTGTATCCCTATGACGTTAATTTTCATTTTTTCCAATTCGCTCTTAAGCCCAACATAAGTGCCTCCTGTTCCAATCCCCGTTAATACAGCATCAAGTTCTTTTACTTGAGTCATTATTTCTGAAGCTGTGCTCTTGGCATGAGCCAATGGATTGAAGTTATTCTCATATTGATTTAACCAAAGATATTTGTCACGTGTTGCTGGGCTTTGTGCATAACTTTTTGCTATCGCAATAGCCTGATCCGTATCTGTATTGCTCACACGAGGGCAAAGGTTATCATCAACTTCTATGGGCTTCGAGCCCAGCATTTTTAAAATTTCCTTTACTTCATCAGTAACTTTATATGAAATAATTGGAATGAATTTAAAGCTAAATATTTTGGAAAGGGCAGCAATAGCTATGCCCATATTTCCACTTGTAGGTTCAATTACAGTTTTAGTTTCAAGTGACCCATTTTCCATGGCGCCTTTTACCATAAAAAACGCTGACCTCATTTTAACTGAGCCATGCTTAAAGTTTGTACCTTTAATGGTAAAATAATTGAACCACTCAGCCTTTGCATAGAATGACGCTCCATCTAATTCTAATTTAAAAATGGGAGTTCCTCCAATGTTTGCACTTATGCCATCACCGTCAATTGTATAAGATGTTAACCCGTTACTTTCTATGGTGCTTAACTTAAATTTTTGATCTTCAATCATTATATTTTAACTGTAGGCCTTTTCTTAAATGCATATTGCAAAAATTTTTAGTTTTTCAAGTTCCGTTTCTGAAAGGTTATAATTT
>JARVJW010000034.1 GCA_029775955.1 Nitrososphaeria archaeon
AGGTTGCTACTTTATAGAGAGGAACGGTGATTACTTCATGCATGTCGTTGCATACCTGCCAAAAGAGGAAAGAGTGCATAACGGCAGAGCAATAGGCATTGACTTAGGCATAAAGAACCAGATTCTCAAATGGAATTAAGGTGCAATACTTTATACCAATGCCCGAAAGGATAAAGCTTTACAAAGCCTTTTCAAGATCTCAATATGACAAAAGGTCAAAAAGAGGAACAAAGTTATTACAAAAGATAAAAAGCGAATTTCTGCACCAGAACAATCAGAAGACATAAACAACAAACTTGCGCATTATGTAACAACAAATTATGAATATGTTGCTTACCAAAATGATAAGAGTTGGTCAAGGTTTTACGGAAGGAAGATATACCAAACTTCCATAGGAGGATTTTGCAATTGCCTAAAGGCAAGCACTCCTTTGGAAGTAGGCAGGTTCATAAGAACAACTGGCTTATGCATGAATTGTGGCACAGTGCAGCATCTGAACCTATCGGATAGAATGGTAATATGCCCTTCATGCCATTCAGTATTTGATAGGGATGTAGGTGCTGCAAATAAGCAAGAAGGGCTTTGCCTGGGGAACCTAGACGAGACGCTCGCAGAGGATTATGCCTCTAGCGTGCTCGAACACATAAAGCGCATGTGAAAGTAAGCATTGCCGTTGAAGCTCCAAACAAGCGGGCGTGGCCCCGTCCACAAGGGCGGGGTAGTTCACTTAGCTGCTAGGTAAACTTACAATTTTGCCATGGGTATATTAATTTAATTTATAGATAAACCAATATTTATATATAGTTTTTAGATTGATAGTCCATGTTTAAGAGAAATGCGTCAGGGCTAGTGAAAGCGTTAAAAATGAGGGATGCCTTTATTTACAATTCCCTGACAATCTCAATGTTCTCGATGATGTGGTTCCTGCTCTTTATTTTTCAGCCTATAGCGTTCAATGGTGGAAGCATAATATTGGGGACTGCGCTATTAGCAGTTATCGCTGTGCCCTTCTTCATAACTTATTCTTACCTGAGCAGGGCGTATCCGTGGGCTGGGGGGGATTACGTATTTCAAAGCAGGGCAATTCACCCGGCAGTTGGTTTTGCATCTACTTTCACAGGCTGGGTAATATGGCAGCTTTTCTTCATAGCCTGGTTTGGATACTATATTGTAGACGCGTTGCTGTTGCCCTATTTGTACTTTATGTCTAAATTCACTGGTTCAGGGATATTTTCAAGCATGTACTTGGCCATGAATTCCAAATACTCTGTATTTTTTATCACCGCAATCCTGTTAATAATTGCGTTTTTAATATCGTTAAGGGGGTTGAGATTCTACGTTAAAATTCAATATATAATATTTATTTTAATGATTGCTGCCGGAGCTTCAGCCCTTGTAATTTTATTTCAACACCAGCACAGCATTGTAGAACCATTGGGCAACATAAATTGGTTAAATACAGTAGGCACCTGGTCCCTGAGCTGGGGGGCAATTGGATATGGCATGTGGTCAGTGCTTAACAATGAAGAAATATCAGGCTCTGAAAACAATAAGAGATATTCTTTAGCGATGGTGGGCGCTGTGTTGCTTAACGTAATTTACATTATATCAGTATGGGTGGGTTTAAAGGCGGCGATAGGATATGCCCAGTTGAGCCATCTATCTCAACTGTGGTACAACGGCAACCTGACTGGCATGCTTTCAACTATTGGTGCTCCATATTACACTGCCTTAATAGCACTTTTAAGGCCAAATCCAATCCTCTACACTGCGCTTATAATTGGGGCTGCAGTGTCAATGTTTCAAGTTATAATTGCAATCATGATTGGCTCAAGCAGAATTGTACTTGCACAATCACTCGATGGCATTTTGCCAATTAAACTTGCTACTGTAAATGACAGGAGCCACAGCCCAATTTACTCCCTGGTATTTGACCTTTCCATTTCAGTAGTGTGGCTTACCCTAATAGTCTTTGTGCCTTCCATAGGGCCGTTCTTTGTATCAGTAGTGTTTGCTACACAGATAACCTGGATGCTTTCAATGATTTCAGGCATGATAATTGCTTCAAAGGAGAGAAATTTCCGCATTATAATTGCTTCAATTGTAGGGTTTCTGCTAAATGCCATGATAGCTGTATTTTACATCGTTTACCCTCAGCTTGGGTTCCTGTCCATAACTTCAACCTTAACAGTTTCAGGGTTGTTTGCAATTGCATTGATATATTTTGAAATCAGAAACTTATATTTAAAGAGAAAGATAGGCTTCTCAATTAAAGATAGATGGAAACTATAATTACCAATGTTTGAGCAAGAAAGCCCATGCCTTTCAGGCACAGAATGAATTGCGACCAATATGTTTATGAACAATTACTGTTAACGGCATTATTTACTTATTCCCCTCTGACAGTGGTAATGAACTTGCCGTGTAGAATATGTTAACAGATCTGCATATTCCTCAATGCCCTGACGCTCAGCTTATTTTTCAGTTTATGGATGTTATTAGGAGGGAACCATTTCATCTTGTTCCACTTGATACCTGCCAAGAGCCAGTGAACTACCCCGTCCGCAAGGGCAGGGTAGTTCACCCCTAAACCATAGGGCTCTTCTTAAGCTTCCTCGCTTCATAAGTTTTGAACCTCTCCTCCTGCCAGACGTTTCCCCTTTCATGGTATCCTCTTTCTTCCCAGTACCCGTCAACGTACTCATTCATTACATTCATAGCTGTAAGCCACTTAGCGCTCTTCCACGCATAAAGGTGTGGAAAAAACGGCCTCACAGGAAAGCCCTCTTCATAGCTGAGCGGCCTGCCCTGCATCTTTAAGGCTATGAAGCCCTTTTCTGCGTCCTCTATTTTAACAATTGAGGTGTACCCATCAAGGGATTCAAACAGCACATAGTTACCATGGGCCTTGCTGCCTTTTAGCAACTTTATGATGCTTACACCCTCCCACATGACGTCCTTGATGCTCCACTGTTCAACGCAGTGGAAATCGGCAGTTGTGACCATGTCAATCATGTTCATGAGCCGGTAATATGTGTATGATAGCTCTTCATCCACTTTTCCTTTTATAGTGAGCCTGTATGATTGAATGTCAACCTTTGGGGGCGGTAGGGCAGAGTAGTAGATGAACTTCTTTAAGTAATGCTGCCCAGGAGGCAATCCGCTCATAGGCTGAATTTTCACTTTTATGTTATAATTATTTCTATTTTTTTTCAGGAATTTTCCTCTTTAAATACTCTGTGCCTCGGCTTACCATCGAGTATCGATTTCCCATAGTTCTGTACATCTGAAAAGGGCCTGCTTGATATAAATTTCTTGAAGGAGTCCATGTCCTTCCATTCTGTATATATTAAGTATTCTCCCTTTTCCCCAACTTCCTTGTACAGCTTTCCAGCTATGAAGCCTTCATTTGAATTCTGCAGCATGGCAAGAGCCTGCCTGAATATTCCCTCGAACTCACTCTCATGCCCCTCCTTAACCCTGTAATATAAGCCAACATTTATCATTGCAACAATTTATCACTTTATAGTAAAAAGCTTTGCTAAAAGGATATGCATATATAACATAAGGCAGCTTGTGTACCTGAAGTATACTTAGATAGGCCAAACTATTAAGTGGCTGCCAACAGGCCTATTATACTAAATTACTAGCACTATTTCCAAAAGCCTGTACAAAAGATAAATTTAATAATGCAAGGTTGACATGATAGAATTGTTAGCTTGTAGCCCAACTTACATTTTTATCTTTTTGTCTTGATTTATATTGCCTGTCATATCATGCCCTGGCACGATTATAACGCAGCATTGATGGAAAGGGGAAGCATGATCTATCTAGACTTCCTGGACTCCTGGAAGGAAGCGAGAAATGAAAAGCGCAACAGGAATGATTAGTGTACCTGGATTCTTTAACCGATATTCATGTTATACCTTAAGGTTGGCCTTGACATCCTGGGAAATCACCAGGTCGCTCTTAAAATACCTTAAACCCATGCAGGAAGTACGCTTCACCCATATAATTATGCTGTCAATGGTGAAGAAAAAGAAGTTTGAGCCGATCAAGGCTAAAGGTGACGACAAGGAGGAACCCACCATAAAGCAAATGTGTGGAAGTTCATCAAGCTACACATAATGGCAGGATGATCGGGTTCAGGGTCACCTCTGAAAGGGCCGGTACACCAAGTTCTTGCCCCTGGTAAAGCAGTAAGGAAGAAAGGGAACATAGGCCTACAACTCAAAGAGGAGCTTCTGGATTAGCTGGGAGCCTGCCTGAGGGAGAACGCCAACACAGCACTATGCCAGAAAGCGCGAGGTCCTTAACAGGCTAGGGCGTGAGGGATGGAAGAGGGACAAGTAGATGGTTAAGATATTCTTCTCTGCATTTAAGATGGTGACAGCGTAAGCTCTAGAGAATTTCAGAAAAATGAGCTGTTGCTGTGCAGCAGGTCCATATAAAACAGGCAAAGGGATCCACGGGCAGAGCTGCATTGGCATCAGTTGAGCTACAGGCTATTGGCATACATAAACCTTAAAAATACAATCCATTTTAATTAGTAATATAATGCAGAAGACAAGGATTGAGGGGGGGCTAACACTTGATGCGAAAGTTGCCATAGCTAAGATAGTTGTGAGGGATGCGCTTGAAAGGTTCAAAAGGCCTTTTGTGGTTTGGTCAGCTGGAAAGGACAGTATGGTTGTCCTTTACCTGGTAAAGCATGTCGCTGAAGAAAACGGCATCAGTGTTCCCCCTGCACTGTTCATAGATCACGGGCAGCACTATGATGAAACTTACAAGATGATTGATGAGATTTCCAAAAATTGGAACTTTAGAGTGGTATATGCAAAGAACGAGGATGCAATTTCCAAGGCAAGGGATGGGAAAGTGTATGTCAATGAGCTGAACGAGGAGAATAGGAAAGAAGTGAAGAGGATAGGCTTCACTGGGGAATACTTTGAGTACTCCCTTGAAACTGATGTTGGGAACCACATATTCAAGACAGTAGCAATGAACTCAGCGATAAGAAAGTACAGGATTGATGCCCTATTTACGGGGATAAGATGGGATGAAAACCCAGCAAGGTCAAGGGAAGTGTTCATTTCCCCAAGGGATGAGCCTTCGCACGTAAGAGTGCACCCGATACTCCCTTTTACTGAAAGGAACATATGGGAATTTACCTTCAAGAACAGTTTGCCGATACATCCATTGTACAGGGAAGGGTACAGGTCAATTGACGGTAAGTACGATTCAAAGAAGGTTGGGGATAAGCCAGCGTGGGAGCAGGACCTAGAGCACACAAGAGAGAGGGCAGGAAGGTCACAGGATAAGGAAGGAATGATGGAAAGGCTAAGGGAATTCGGGTACATGTAGCTTTATGAACAGCGTGGTGATGCATCATTATTGGGGGTCACCAGGGGGAGGGCAGCTTGTATGTGCATCAGCGGCATATGCTCTTGAAATGGCTGGAATGAACCCTGTGCTTGCCGGGACTTTTTCATTTGACCCTTCTTCATATGTAAGATGGTACGGCATAGACATTTCCAAGTACAGGAGGTACACATTCAGCATTGGCCCAAGGGCATTTGGATTGTTGAGCAGGGCCTTTTTGTGGATGCCTGCAAGGAAAGCTATTAGGGAGGCAGGGGCTGGGTTCCTTTTCACAGATGAAGAAACTTATGAGCCAATAAGGAAGGAATTTAGGGACATTAAAATTGCGCAATACATACATTTTCCAATGGCAGCGTCATTAAATGTAAAGTACAGGAGCCTTGGATTTTACTATAAGGATGACCCGTACATATACCTCAGGTACGGCAAGTTTCCACTTAACATGTACTGGTGGCTCTACAGGAAGGCAATTGGCAGGTACCAGAGTGATGATCCTTTCAGGAGCGCGGAAACAGTAATGACAAATTCATCCTGGACTGCATCTGTGATTAAAAGCTTATACGGGCAGGAACCTTACGTCGTGAACCCACCCCTTCCGCCAATGGTTCCAATAAATCCTGACCCACTCCCGTTTGAGCAGAGGGAGAACACTATTGTAATGCTTGGCAGGTTCAGCGAGGAGAAAAGGTACGATTGGGTTGTAAGGGAGCTTGGGCCAGGCCTAAAGGGCATCAGGCTCGTGATATTTGGAGGCGCAGTGACGCCTACTCAGAAAAGCTACATGAATAGTGTAATTGAGCTTGCAAAGGCCTCTGGCCTGAAGGTTTCACTCAATGAGATTGGTGGTGACTTGAGCGTTGTCCCTAATGCATCAAGGGAGCTCATAAATGTTACAATGGACAGGGCAAAGGCCTTCCTGCACGCGACTGTAAACGAGCACTGGGGCATAGCAGTTGCTGAGGCTATGGCAAGGGGATTGCCAATTGTGGTTCACAGGTCAGGGGGAGCGTGGACAGACCTGGCAGAAGGTGGAAATAATGGGATAGGGTACAGTGATGCCGGAGAAGCCTTGGATGAAATTATTAGGCTAGTAAAAGACCCTGGCATAATGAAAAGCTATTCGGAGAGGTCGATCAGGAGGGTGTCACAGATAACATTGGAAAATTTTTCGAGGAAGGTAATTGAAATTGTTAAAAAGTTATAGCCTTTTCAACAAAACCCTCACTATGTGCCTGACATTTTTAGATATTGCAACGCTGACTGCAAGGTAAACTGCTGATACTGCAGCGAGAAGGGCAATCAGGTTTATGATTCCTGTTGTTATTGAAATGCTTGGGGGAAATGCGCTGATAAGTGGTGCCCTGAGGAGGAACAAAGCAAAGGTTGTTATTGCCAGTGGAACAATGTAATCCCTAACTATTGACTTTAGAGGTAGAAATTCATTTATCGTTGGGAACTTCCTGGCCCTTATCGTTATCGCAATTACAAGAGATATTGCACTCGAGAGTATAACCCCGTCAAGGACATAAAATTGCAGCTCTATTGCCCTTATTAGGAATATCATCGGCACAATTAGTGCTATATATGAGACAGTCATGATGAACTCAGCAATGTTAGCGTAAAAGATCGTGCTCTTCCAGTATGTGCCCAGGGTGAGCTCCTTTTCCATGTCAACCCTGTCTGTTCCCTGCATTGCTGCGGAGATATACTGTGAAAGTGAATTGACTATGTTAGTTGCTGCCCACAGAACCATCGGTATGAACAGCTCCACGATCAGGTTTGGATTTGATGGCCTCAGGAATTCGATCACATTTGGCTCAAAGGCAACTATGTACAGCGCAAGGTCAGTTGTTGTGAACATGAGCAGTAGGAAATCAATGTATGCTTGCTTCGCGTGAGAGCCAAGCTGAAGGAGCTCACCGTAAGTCAGGTTCATTAGCATGCCCCTGAATGCATACACTGAGCCAATTATGTTCAGCACCTGCCAACCGGCGTTGTCAAGTATCCCACCTATTGCAGCTATCATAAATGTATCAACTGACCTCAGGTTTGAAGATGCGTAGCCTAACATCGCTATCCAGGAGCCGCTCAGGAACTCCCTCAGCGTAGTTTTGAGCTTACCAAATGACTGCATGTATGGGACCAGGCTCATGCCACTGTAAATTACTCCGGATAAGGTTATGATGAAGGTAGATATAAGCACTGAAATCAGGGACCAGTGGGAGTAAAAGATGTAGAATATTGCTACAAGCTTGACAATTGAAGTTATTATCGATGTGAAGGCCATCCTGGGCCTGTTCAGCACCGTAAGGCTCCCTACAAATGGGGCATTGAATGAATAAGATAGTACGCTGAGCAGTGCAAGGATTAACATTGAATAAAAGTAAAATTCTGGTATTTCACTATGTATCAGGAACAAAAAGGTGCCAGCAATTGCCATGCCTACAAACCCAAGTAACATTGATGAAATGAGCACTGTAATTTGTACATGTCTGTACCTTGCGGCAAGCCTGGGAGTTATGAAGTTTGATATTCCAGTTGGCAACAGGCCAAAGCTAATAGCCCCGGTAAAGACGTTCAGATACCCAAGGTCCATTATTGGGAGCTTCCTGGTTATCGCGATTGAGAATATCAGGCTAGCTACTAGCGTCAGCGTGCTGCTTATCAAAGCGTAAAGCCTGACCCTGGCCCTGCTCAATGCTTTATCATTTCTTTCTGGCCAATTTAAAGATTAAAGCTTAAAACGTTGACTTTCCTTAATTTAAATGTGAAACAGCCAAACATAGTGATAATCCTGATGGATACGATGAGAATCGATGCGCTTGGGGTTTACAACAGCGCGCTTAGCACACCTGCCGCTGACATGCTAGCAAAGGATTCTGTTGTATATGAAAATGTAATAACGCCATCATCGTGGACACTGCCGGCTCATATTTCCCTTTTTACAGGAAAGTACCCCTCAGAGCACGGAATACATGAAAGCTACGATGTAAAAACTGGAAATATCGTCGAAGGAATGCACCAGGGAAATTTTGCCTTGCCTGTTACGATAGCAGAACAGCTGAGGAAAATTGGCTATAACACAGTTGGAATATCGGCAAACAATCAAATATCATCATACACCCGTATGGACCTGGGCTTTAATACATTTATAGACATAACAAAGAAGGATGAGGTTGCTGAACAGGCAACGCAGTACGGAAGGAGCAGGGGTGAAATAGCTATGAACCTTGCAAGACAGGGAAAATTTGGGGAAATGATTAAGCTTTACAGGCAGAGGGGAAAGCACGTTAAGCTCAGCGAAAATTATCCATTGGATAAGGGAGGAAATTGGATAACTTGGCTGCTTGGAAGGGCTTCAATAGAATCACCGTTTTTCCTGTTCATAAACATGATGGAGATGCATGACCCTTATCCATCAGATGTAAAGTATGTGCCAAATCAGTTTCACATGAACGATTTATTTAAGGTGAAGGAAATAGACCCTGGTTTGATGGCAAGGATAAGGGGGGAATATTTTAAGCAGTCAACTATAGCGGATGAGTACCTGAGCAGGATAATCAGGTTCCTGAAAAGCGTTTACGACGAAACTCTGATAATCTTGACATCAGACCATGGACAGGCATTGAAGGAAAGGAACTACTATGGGCATGGCATTTACCTCTACGATGAACTCATAAGGGTGCCAATGGTTATCAAGTATCCAACCAGCGCAAAGCCGGCAAAGGAGGGGCTTTATTCATTAGTTTGGGCAATAGAAATGCTAAAGGGAGCAACTGAGGGAATTTATGAATGGAAGGGCCAGGAGTTTGTGATATCGGAAACTTACGGAATACAGGATTCATTAGAAGGGATAAAAATAAGTGAAAGCGTTCGCAGGGAATACGACGTTCCCAGAAAGGCAATAATCAAGGGAAATTACAAGCTTGTGGTCAACGGTGCAAATGGAAACGTGGAGGAATTTACTGTAAAGGGGAAACCAGTTGATTTAAATGATGAAATGGAAAAATACGAGGACCTTGTAAATGAGCTTAGCCTAATTAAGGGAAATGAAAAATTTCTCATGCCTGAAATTTAGCGCCAATTACTGTAGCAAATCCATATTTTGTAAAGCCTGCTTTATCATTAATTCATATATAACAATTTATTTCTTAAACAGACTTGACCGCTAACCTTATTAACATTTTAAAGCAAAAACGTGACAAATTGTTCAATGAGCAAGAGTTCAACAGAGCCAAGTTATATATTGTTACAGGGGACCTTAACTTTTTTAACTCGAATAAATACGCTCTGGACTTACTATATGCAACAAATAAAGCATCAAAAATTTTGGTAGTAAAATTTTTCGATGACAAATTTAACTTTAAAAATCAAATTCCTGTGGAATATAAGGTAATAAACACAATGATTTTGCCTATTAACAGGCTCCCCCTTGGTGACACTTTGAGCTTAAGGGTAAACATTCCACTCTTTATGGCTTTAGACAGGGAGATTGTTCACTTCCTCAGCAACGATATGCACGTAGTGCACTATACGTTTCATATGATTCCAGCTATATCCTACGGTAGCACACATGTGGTAACAATACATGACTTGATGATGTTTTCTAGAACGGCAAAGGGGCCATGGCTCAGCAAGGCTAACTGGAGGTGGGCTGTAAAGAGATACAGAAAATTTCCCCATGTTGTTACTCCCACTAAGTATGTAGCTAAGGGTGTTGAGGGAAGTGGCCTGTTTGAAGGCAAAATAACGGTAATACCTCATGCAGTATCTCCATACTTTAAAAAGTTAACTGAAGATAAGGCTGGAATCAGAGTGAAGTTGGGATTGCCAACTGACAAAAGGCTGATTCTCTCAGTGTCATCAGGTCAACCGAGGAAAAACCTTGGGGTTGTGCAGGAGGCAGTGGAGAGGCTTGGGCCAGAGTATAAGCTAGTCAGAGTAGGGCCCGAGGCTGGCAACTCAATTACATTTAATAAAGTGTCACAGGACACTCTTAACATGATATATAACGCGTGCGACGTCCTTCTTTATCCCACATTGGAGGAGGGCTTTGGGTATCCTGCAATTGAAGCCATGGCTACTGGGCTTCCTGTTGTAACATCAAATATAGAAGTTATGAGGGAGGTTTGCGAGGATGCGGCTATATTTGTTGAACCTACAGTTGATGGCTCAGTTCAGGGCGTTAAGGAGGCGCTTTCTAACTCAGAAGTCCTTAAGAATAAAGGGCTTAAAAGGTCTGAATTTTTTTCATTTGAAAAGTTCAGAAAAAACTACATAAATTTATACTCTTCAATTTTACCTGAAATAAAGGATGCCTTGGGTGAAAATTAAGTGATCCTTGTAACCTACCTCCCATTTTACAGGATGTACGAAGTTGAGGAGTACTTTGATAAAAGTGTTGAAGCCATAAGGCCTGATAGGAGCTTGGTTTACCTTGACAATATATTCAATGAAAGGCAGATAGAAATAGCTAAAACGGTTGTTAAGCACGAGCTAAAAGTGGGAAACTGGGGTAACAGGGGATCCACATGGTTTTCAATGCTGAAGGACATAGCTGATGCAAATGACACTGTGGTGTTTGTGGACAGCGACAACATTCTAAACAGTGAACTGAAGGCAATTGATAAAATTATAGGCGATAACGTTTACACAATCTTGGACACTTCATCTTGGGAAAGGGGTGCTGTTGGGATAATGAAGAGGAGCAGAAAAGGTAAAAGCCTTGATGTGGATGGGAAGAAGGTGGATACATTTATCTATAAAGTATACGACAGTTCAATTTTTAGCACTGGCTCAAATTTTTTTATAGGCGCAAAGCAGGCAGTTGGCTTTAGGCAAGTTCCTGAAAAGAGGATTATTGATGGTGTAGAAAGGGCTTTCACTCGGGTCCAGCACGACCTGAGAAGGTATGTAAGCGATGAAACTGTGCTCGGGGTAATGATTTACCTAATGGGAATAAGGGAAGTCAGATGGTTCGTGTGCAGCCAGCATTATCACCATGGTTCCACGCCGTCATCAGTGTTTAAGCCGTTTGTAGCCTTGGCTCATGCTCAGTTTGCAAGGGGCCTCTATTCTGAGTTCAAAATGAATGAATTTCTGAGGTACTGGGTCAAGTATAAGATGGCATTCGTTAGGGGAACTATAAGCGTAGTTTTCTAATAAGAAGGCTTTTTATATGCATTTAGCAAACGGTTTCAGAATTAAAAATAAAATCAATTGAAGCGAAATAATATATACTTAAGCTCCTTGAAATTACGTGATATTTAAGCAAGAAAGCCACTGAGCTTGCGATGTGGATGAATTGTGATATGTTCATATATAACCAAAGCCTCAACATAAGGCGAAAATGAGAGGTATTTCACTTGCCTAATTGAATCGAGAAACACATCGTAAGAGTGCTCTCGGTGCGGGAGTGTAGGGACAAGGGAAGGAAAGAAATTCGTGTGTGCATTGGGCACGTTGACCACGCTGATGCAAACGCTTCGTTCAACATAGCGTTGCGTCCACCTTTAATGGGAAGTCAATTGCATGCAAGGGGAGCACTGATACCCACAAAGAGGCAACTTCAAGGGTGGAGACCTTAGAACCATTTAGGGTGGAGAGTATGTCAGTAAAACCATTCAGGGGCAGAGTCAACTACTAACCCCTAAAGGAGTTGCTGGTCTCCCCGCAAACATGGATTCACCGAGCTAACGATTGGCTGGTTGACAGCAGCACTCAGATTTACCTTCAATGTTCCTTGAGGCATTTAACTGAAAGCCACAGTTTAGGCAATTAAAAGGCCCTCCTGTTGTTCCCATTGACATAACCACATTTGGAGCACTTTTGTGATGTATATCTTGGGTTCAAAAATAACGCAAATTTGCCCATTGCTTTGTATTTGATAAAATTGTTCAAGCCCGTATGGAGACCATGAACTGAGCTTGAACTTCATTCCCTTATTTTTTATATTTTTTGGCTCAAGACGTCAAAGGGCAGGTTTTTATATTACATGGTTAAGCACAAATCGCCTTTGCTGTGAGCAGAACGGGTGCCCACGTGCTGTAATCTCTTTCCGTCGTATTGATGCCTTTACCCCTAGCTTTGAATTGAAGAACTTTGACAGAACAGCTACACCTATCTATCCCCACAAATTTTACGTCTTTTTTCTGCTATTTGAACCAGTAAGAACATTTAGTGCGGACCCCTGCTCTTTAGACACATCCGGCAATGGAGAATGTATAATAGGATGGAGGTGAAATTATAAATGATTGGAAGAAATTGGACTTCGGAGGAAAAGGTACGAATAGTCCATGAATGCAAACATATTGCTT
>JARVJW010000112.1 GCA_029775955.1 Nitrososphaeria archaeon
TTTTGCATATAGTTTCAACCAGGTCGTAGCCGAACCTTGCGAGCCTGTGCGTTATATATATCCTTGACACCTTGTTTTCCTCCACAAGTTTCATGACCTCGGTGAAGCCGTTCCTCGTTGAAAATCTCATTCCGCTCCTGACATCGGAGAACACCCTTGCCCCCTTTGCCACAGCTATAAGCCTTTCAATCTGCGCCCCTAAATCGTTCTTCTGATCCCTTGTTGAAACCCTTGCATATATCACTTCAAATTTGTCGCCCTTTTTACCCATTATCCTGTTTATTTCACTTTCAAGTATCCTTCTGTACCTGTTGGAAAGCCTTATACATTTTATCTTGCCCTGTTTGTCCCAAATCCTTAACGTGGTCAGGTGTAGTATGTCCTCGCTTATTGTATAAAGCTTTTACATAATAATATATATTATAGCCCCTTATAAAGATGATCGTAGCTGTTTAGACCCCTTTATAGTAAATCAAAATTTGCCCATCTCATGGCTCCGCCCTTCCTCCACTATATCGGGGATGAACCAAAATATCAACAATGGCATCATTATGCTCTGCTTCAACACATCAACTATTACCCTATCTTCTAAGCTATTTAGCTTGACCCACATATAGGAGAACTGCCAAGTAGAAGTACAAATAGTGTATAGCTTTGACGCTAGCCAGGAACCTGTTGTTCATCCTGTAAGATGTCTCCATGCCCCATCTGCTCCTGAACAGCTTCCCTGCTTCAGGTTAGTGTTTGTAGCAAATATAGGGTTCCACCTGTCCAATCCTGTTCCGACCATTAAGTGCTACTACCCTGAATGTGGCTTGCTCATCCTTGCTCCTCCTGTATCCATGTTGGTGTACATGAAGTCATCCCCGCTGGTGATGCCTGCATTGGGCATTCTCATCACGAACTTCAGGCCAAGTGACTGCAGGTATTTGATTATATCTGCCAAAAAATAGCCAACAACAGCAGTTTAATCCTTATCCTCAGCTAAACGCCCTTGCAAGTAGCCGCTTGAGATGTTGCGTCCTTGATTCCATTTCCTATGGGCGTAACTGCAAGTGTTAGCTTTTCCTTGCCGACCACGTTGACTGGCCTCATCTTTCACTTGATTTCGAATGCCTTGAAAAGCCTGTAGATACGTTCTTAAGCGGGCTTGATAGGAGAAGGAAGGATCTGCGAAGGCTAAAACGATCTGATGACAAATCATGACAGATCAAAACATGAGACAAAGGTATAACAATTTCAGGATACCACGCAATTCATCAACATCACAAGCTCAGTGGCTTAAACATTTTGTAATGATTTTTACTAGCAAGTTTTCCATCCCACAAGTCATAAAACTATCTCTTATAACCTATATCCCGTAAGAATTTTTGCCTTTTCTGTTTATCTGTTTCTGACTCTAATCCCTTTGGAAATGAACCATCTATTACCCCCATTATCCCCCTGCCCTGTTCTGTTTCTGCAACTATTACCTGCAACGGATTTGCGGTAGCGCAGTAGATATTGACAACCTCCTGCACATTCTTAACTCTATCAAGTACATTTATTGGATAAGAATCTTTTAACGCAATTGTAAAGCAGTGACCTGCAGCAACAACCCTAGCAATCTCTGTAGCTTTTTCAATACACTCTATATCATTTCCCTCAGTCCTTATCAACATATCACCGCTGGATTCGCAAAAAGCTATACCAAACTTAATTGTCAGTGATGATGTAATAATCGCTTCATAAAGGTCTTCAACTGTCTTTATGAAATGTGATTGGCCTAGGATCACATTAAAGCCATTAGTATCTACGTTAACAACCTTAAGTTCCATACCACATTATTACAAAGCCAAATAATAATATTTTTGTTGGTGCAGCAAGTGTTATCATCCTACTGGTAACGACATTATTTACTCATTACCCTTTGACGATGGTAATGAACTTGCCGTGTAAAACGATGTTAAAAGATCTGACGTATTCCTCAATGCCCTGACGTTTTGCTTTCATAGATGTTATTTGGACAGAACCCTTTCATCTTGTTCCATTTATTTGCCCAAAGCAAGTGGGTTAAGGTCAGGGTAGCCTGAAGGTTGTTAGCCTCCCTTCATTCTGCTTTGCAAACTCTTTCACACCTGTGCTAATCCATCTCAGAGTATCATGGTCATCTACATGTCTGAGGATTTGCTTGAGGATTGCCTGCTCGCTCTTTATGGGGTAATCACACATAATGAAATACAGTTTTCCTGATAGGGATATTCCGCATATTGCTGAAAACTTCCAGTTCAGTTTGCATCAATCCTAGGAGTTGACCCTTTGTTGGGCATGAGCAGCGAAAAGTCAACCTTGTCCACAAGCGTACTACTGTTTCAGCTAGCATTATATGGCAGGATGTCAACTGCCATTAACTGCCTCCCTTTATTCATTTCCCTTGCTATGCTTCCATGACAGGCCAAATATTCCCCAAACATGGTCTTGGTGGTACTTTATGCCAGACACTTCATATATTAACCTGGCAACCCTTCCAGCAATGTCAGTTTCAACCCCGTAACTTTCTCTTCAGGATAACTTCAACAAGCTTTCCCCTGTGCTTGCCTGCATTAGCGCCATGCGCCCACTTCGTCCACATCGCGCTCAGTTACACCAACAATTTTAGCCATTTCCCTCTAAGTCTCTAATGCAAGAGAAGCTTTATCCTTCGCCTTATTTCAAGTGCCTTTGGATCCCTTTTAACCATGCAAATTATTTTTATAGTGTACCTATTGTAATAAATTTTTAGATAGAATTGTCAAATTCATACGAATAAATAATACCGTTAACAGTAATTATAGCTACATTTTCTGTGAAACCGATAGTAGAAACACAAACTGGACAGTTTAAAGTGAATCCTTCAGTTGAACCTTTTTTGTTTCTAGCCCGGGGAGCAGCTAATGGTAAAGCAAAAATCTCAGGCAGCTCTAAGCCAGTGATATATTAGAAATATTCTAAATATAAAACTTTAACAAAACTGCCGTTAAATTATAAAGGAAAGTGTATATAGACTAAGCGTACCAATTATGTATTTAACGAATGGGTATTTAATCTTCCTCATACTGCTGATAGCTTGGGCTGGCGTGCTACTTGCCGTCAGACAATTAAAATCTGCAAAGCATATATCATTATACGGACCAACTGTCATGTTAAAAACAGAAGGCGGCATAAAGCTCATTGAAAGGGCATCAAAGACCAAATTCTGGATCAGATACGGCGATTTTGCGATTGTCGTTGGCATTATAACAATGATAGCTACTACAGGCTTCATAGCATGGGAGGCAACCCTTGTGTTTTTAGTTCCAAAAAGTAGCGCACCATCAATTCAGACACTTCTGGCCATCCCGGGTTTAAATCCCTTGATTCCGTTATCTTATGGTCTCATATCAATCATAATTGGGGTAGTGCTCCACGAGCTATCGCATGGGCTCGTGGCAGCAAGTCAGAAGCTCAAGGTGAAAACTGTGGGGGCCCTTTTGTTCATAGTGCCCATAGGTGCGTTCGTTGAGCTGGATGAAAAGGAACTTAATGAGGCTGCCAGGTTAAAGAGGATGAGGGTTCAGGCCGCCGGCACAATGACCAACCTAGTAATAGCTAGCGTCATGCTGCTGCTTTTTTTGAGTTCTTTCTCAGGCGTGACCCCGATAATGTCTGGTGCAGTAATAACCCAGACATACCATAATGTGAATCCCGGGCTGCATGATGGAATGGAAATTGTGTCGCTTGGGGACGCCCAGATTTCTGTAAATGCACTTGACAACATTATGGTCAAACCCGGCGTTCTAACTAATGCAACAATCATCTATAATGGAAAAACTGAATTTACTCAGGTATATCCTGGAGTCACGATTATACAGGTGTTCAGGGGAACGCCAGCAGCAGCTGCTGGATTACAATCAGGAGACCTCATAGTGAGCATCAATGGCACAACAATATATAATGAAGAGAACCTGAGCACATACCTGGATGCAACAAAAGCAGGTCAGAGCATAACTCTGGACTACCTGCAGCTGAACAACCAATCAATTAGGGAACTGAATGCCACAATGATACTAATGAACAAGTATACCTTTTACGCCAGCTATCAGCCGTCAGTTAACTCTTTCCTGTTTAACGGCACAGGTTTCATGGGAATATCAACAGCATATATGGGCCTGGAAGCTATAGACGCCAGCACAATACCAGAAATAATGAGCAACCCATTCAATTATACTCATAACCTGACCTCAGGGGCACTACTGCTTCTGTTTCTGCCGTACATGGGCCTTTCGCCCCTTCCCAATTCAATCACGCAGCTTTACAGGACACCGCTTTCTCCAGCTATCTTTTGGCCACTCATCAACACTGTGTACTGGTTATTCTGGATAAACCTCCTGTTAGGGATGACCAATCTTCTACCATTGCTGCCATTTGATGGCGGTTACATCTTTAAGGATACAGTTCAGGCCATAGCAAAGAGGCTTGGCGTCAGGGAAGATGAGCGCACGTCTACAGCTGTCGCACTGGCCGCTACAGCGCTTATAGTCGGGCTTTTCGTGTGGTTGGTGATTGGCCCCCTGATAATTTAATAGTGAATAATATAATTTATGTATGAAATGGGCACCACCCATCAGTATGCTTGAATTGGCAGTGAAACATTAATGTAGAAGATCTCGTAAAAATATATAAGGGATATATTATAATTTTATTTTTATGAACAGAGCTGCCATTGTTGGAATCGGGCATTCAAAATTTGGAAAAAGGATGGATGTTTCAATAAACGAACTTGCATGGGAAGCAGTGAAGCCTGCGCTTGATGATTCCGGCCTCTCACAAAATGACATAGAATTTCATGCAGTTGGCAACCTAGGTTTCTGGAGCGAAGAATTACTGCCTGCGGTAACTGTAGGTGAATACTGTGGCTTCAATTCAGGCAGCATGAAGACAGAAGCGGCATGTGCATCTGGGAGCGCTGCACTTAAGGTTGCATACGATTCCATTATTTCTGGAAATACAAAGATTGCAATGGCAATTGGCGTTGAAAAAATGTATAATTCACCAAATCCAACTGTAATAGAATTAATTGGAAGGGCAGGGAATTATTTCTGGGAATTTGAAAATTTTGGCCTCACATTTCCAGGATATTATGCCCTTTATGCAACTAGATACCTTAATGAATATAATGCCAGCGAATATGACCTGTGCCTTGCATCAATAAAGGCGCACCATTATGGGTCCCTTAATCCTAATGCTCAATTTCAGAAAGAGATAAGCTATGAAGATTGTATAAATTCAAAATATATAGCATGGCCACTGAAACTTTATGATTCATCACCAATCACTGATGGTGCAGCTGCAGTGATACTTGCTTCTGATAAAGTTGCAAAGAAGATAACTGATACGCCAATTTATATTGATGCTCAAGGCTATGCGACGGGCAGTGCAAACCTAAGCAGGAGGGAAGATTTTACTGGACTAAATGCCTCAAAGAGGGCAGCAGAAATGGCATATAAAAGGGCAGGCATTGATGACCCCAAAAAAAGCTTTGACCTTTTTGAGGTGCATGATTGTTTCACAATTGCTGAGGTAATGGCATATGAGGACTTGGGGTTGGCCAAAAAGGGAAAAGGAGTTCAACTTTTAAGAGAAGGGCAGACTTACCATGATGGGAAATTTCCCACAAATTCTGACGGTGGCCTTAAGGCAAAAGGGCACCCTATAGGTGCTACAGGCATAAGCATGGCTGTTGAGATTGCAAAGCAGCTCAGAAATGAGGCTGAGAAAGGCAGGCAGGTGAAAGTGAGCAAAGGGAGAGCACTTTCACATAATGTTGGCGGCACTGGGCACTATGCATATGTGACAATATTCTCAAGGAGTGATTAAAATGGATGAAATATTTTTTGATAAAAGAGCACTTGAGCTTAAATATCAGATGCCTTTGGGAAAAATTTCGGAGTTTTTCAAGGGTCTGGAGAACGGCAAAATAATGGCTTCAAAATGCGTGGATTGCAACGAAATTTACTTTCCCCCTCAGGCAAACTGCCCTAACTGTATAAAAAGCAAAATTGAATGGGTTGAGCTCAGTAGTGATGCCATTCTCGAGACCTACACTATAATTAACGTAAAGCCAACTTCATTTTTAAAATACCCTGACTATGTTGTCGTGATAGGGAAATTGAAAGAGGGTGTAAAGGTGCTATCCTGGCTGGAAATAGATGATTTTAAAAAAATAAGGATTGGAATGAAAATGAAGTTGAAAGTTGTTAAGAGAGAGGAAAATTATTATACCTATGAATTTTATCCTGCAGAATGATCATTTTTCATTTAATGATAAACGTTTTTATTTTATGAACGAACTGGGCAGGAAGTTCAATTGATTTAAATTCGTAACTGTTTACCGTTTTGAAGTTGGACTCAGGTAATGCATGGCGTAGTCGTAGAAGTTCTCCTCCCTCAGCTCTTTGTTCTCCATCTCGAGCTTGACAAGCCGCCCTTCGAGTTCTGCGCAGCGCCACCTGTAGTCCGTACCATTGGGGGCGCTGGCTCCTGTCATACAAGGGTTGTAAAACAATCGGATAAAAACACTCGAGTCGATAAAAATATATCTTCTTGTTAAATAACTTCAAAACGGTAAACGTTTACTTTTTAATTTCTTTTTCTAACTCCTCCAAATTTTTGCCCTCGCTATTCGGAGCAAATGGTATTCCTGTAAGGGCAATTAACATTGGCAACGGTACTAGTATTAGGAAAATTGGCGGAAGGCCCAAGGCTAATAAAAGAGAAGGAAATATAAGTGTGCTGATGTACCCACCAAATCTTCCAGTGGCAAAACCAATGCCACTGGATGTACTTCTTATAATTGTGGGAAAAAGCTCATTAGAATATATTGTACTAACGGTATATCCGATACCCCCTAATATCCACATTGACAATATAAGAATTATAAACAGGTTTACATTTGATGAGGCAATCATGTAACCTAAAAATAAAAAGGTGGCAATACTGATAGATGAATAAATCATAAGCGGCCTTCGTCCTATCTTATCAACGTATTTAAATACAAAAGCGCTACCCATCACAAATCCTATCCATTGAAACCCAGCTATCAATAATGAGGTAGTATGGGGTAATTTTTCTATTTGACTAAGAAATGTAGGCGTATAACTGGCAAATATGGCTAAAATGAAGGTCCAAACAAATAATGCCAAAGCTACAAATATCAATTTTATGAGGTATTTCCTATTATCTATTTGAAAACTAGTAGGTTTGTCTTTCTTCTTATTAGATATCCATAAATGACTTTCGCCGATCTCCCTTCTAAGAAAAAGTACTATTAAGGGGGGAATTGAGCCAATACCTAATATATACCGCCATGATGCAGGCCCTAATGTAAGTAGAGGAATTGCTATTATAACTGCCGAAGCACCACCTAATCCCCATAATAAAGACTGCATCGTCACTAATTTTCCTCTACTCTCCTTTTTAGATACCTCTGTTATTAAACTCCCCCCTGCAGGAATATCACCACCTATGCCTATACCCACAAGGAACCTACTAGCAACAAGCATAAGTGGAAAAGTTGCTATCGCACTGAGTATAGAACCAAGCACAAAGAAAAGTAACACGTTTAAAAAAATGACTCTTCTTCCAAATATATCACTTAATCTTCCAAACATCAATGAACCTATTATAGATCCTATAAATGGAGCAGAAATAATTAGCCCAGTTTCACTACTGGAAAGATGAAAGTAAGGGCCTAGTGTCAATAGAGCGCCACTGGCTAGTAATAATGCAAAACCATCAGAAAATCCCCCCATACCCACAAGCGTAGCTAAATAATAATTGTATTTATTTTCATTCATATTGATTATGGCGTTAAGTCATAACATAATTAAACTCATTGTAATAAATTTGTACAAGTTTAAATCATTTTTTTGACATTTGCATGAAATAATTATTTTACATCATTTATATGAAATCACACAAATCTGCTATTAAGATATTTGTTTTCTATTTCTCGAATATTCCTAACCATAAAGCGCGGTTGTCATGAACCATAATGGCAGCAGGGCCAAAAAAGCAAATACATGAAGGTAATACATAATTTAACATTATTTGAACCTTGATATCTGATTGATTGGCGGAAGCCTGTAGCAGACCAGTTACGCTTTGGCCTTATATGGACAGCTGTAGGTTTATCCTGCAGTTCCTTCACTCTTTATTACAAAATGTTTGAGCAAGAAAGCCACTGTAACTAGCTTGTAGCTCAACTGATGTTAATGCAACTCCTGCCCGTGGATCACTTCTGCCCATCTTATATGGACCTGCTGCACAGCAACAGCTCAGTCTTCTGAAATCGTCTAGAACTTTACGTTGCCACCTTTTGGGTGCAGAGAAGAATATCTCCACCAACCATCTCCTTGGCCCTCTTCCATTCCTCATGCTCTTACCCGTTAAGGATCTCGCGCTTTCTGGCATAGCGCTATGTTAGCGTTCTCCCTCAGGCAGGCTCTCAACTAATTCAGAAGCTCCTCTTTAGTTGTAGGCCTATGTTCCCTTTCTTCCTTACTGCTTTACCAGGAGCAAGAACTTGGTATTACCTGTCCATTGAGGTGATCCTGAACCAGACCACTCTGCCATTATGTGCAGCTTGATTAAGTTCTTTCACATCTACTCTGTTGTGGATATGCCGAGTTAACAATTGTTGTTGGTCACTCCTTGTCATTTATAGCCGTTATCAACTTCTTCACCATTGACAGCATAATTATATGAGTGGAGCGTATTTTCTGCATGGGTTTAAGGTATTTGAAGAGCGACCTGGTGATTCCCTGTAGATGTCAAGGCCAACCTTGAGGTATAATAGGAATTCGGCTTAAAAATCCATTACACCAATCATTCCTGTTGCTGCTTTTCATTTCTCGCTTCCTTCCAGGAGTCCAAGAAGTCTAGGATCATGCTTCCCCTTTCTACTAGTGCTTCGTTATAGTCGTGCCAGGGCATGATATGACAGGCACTATAAATCAAGACAAAAATAATAGATGTCAAGTTGGGCTACAAGCTAGTAGGTGTAAAAAAGCTTATAAGCTAGGGCAATAATGGAAAATAGGCGAAAATGTGATTGGAACGAGACGAAAGCGGTTTTGGACGATTTGGTTCTAAACCTGTAAAGGTAGGAGCCGAATACGAACTAGAAGTAAGCGAAATAAGTAAAAGGGGAGACGGAGTAGCTAGAATAAAGGGCTTCGTAATTTTTATAGCAGGGGCTCAAAAAGGGCAGAAATATAAGGTAAAGATTACAAAAGTTTCTGATAGATTTGCCGTTGGCAAAATAGCAGAGGAAGGTCAAACATCAGAGTCATCTGAGCCGCAAGTGGAAAAGGAAACATCTGATGACGACGAAGAAGAATCATAAAACCCCTTTAAATTTTTATTCTTTATTTTTTAAATTATTAATAAACTACTGCCATAAATTCAGGAATACATTATTTTCGGTATTACAATAAATCTCGGCAAAAAAGTTATTATTAATGTTTGTACTTAGAGTTTGTTATTGATCAGGGTAAAGAGAGTTTATGAAAGTAAGGAAAAAGATGACGGTTCTTGGGTGCTAGTGGAGCGACTATGGCCCAGAGGCATAAAGAAAGAAAAAATTGACTTGTGGATGAAAGAAGTTGCCCCAAGCAATGAACTCAGAATATGGTTTTCGCATGACCCTGCTAAGTGGGAAGAATTTAAGAAGAAATATACTGTGGAGTTGAAGAATAACAATAAGGTAAGAGAACTCGCTTACATGGGAAAAAAGGGCAACATTACAATAGTGTATGCCACATCAAATACCCAGATGAACGGCGCAATAGTACTAAAGGAATTTTTAGATAAGTTATAGTAACCTATTTTATAAAAGCTATTTTCACTGCTTCTGGCATGTTTACCATGGCGCTTGTACTTTATTCCAAATCTGCTGTAGAATACGTGAGCAGGAAAAGGTCAACTACCCATGACTGGAGGGCTTGCCTCATCCCAGGACTGGTATAACCTCTAACAATCCATGAGCATCAGAGCCATAACTTATAAGCTAGGGACTTTTCTGGCGTTAATCTGGAACCAATGGTTGATTTGGCTCCGTAATGCCAGAGTTTTGACGACTGGACTGGCCTTCCGATCAGAGTTAACGACCTAGCCACATCTTTTGCATTTGGACAATAAGTATACTCTTTCATCATGCCCATTCCCGGCAGTACCGCAGCTGTAACGTGTGGTAGGCATAGTTCAGAGTGATCGTGTGGTCAAAGTATCTAGCTTTGAGTCCTTCGGAAGATAGCGGGATTGTCATAACATTTTTATTGAAGGCTATTTCCTTCGGCTTGAATCTCATCAACCTCTCTATGAAGATATCAATGTTGTATCCTTCGGTTAGAAGAATGATTTCTCGAACAATCTGTCCGATGCCTGTCTTGTTATTCTGGTCATGCCTCCTTCAATGCAAGTTATTGGAATGCTGGAACAATGTCATGCGTTCTTCAAAATGTCACTTCTTGACCCACATCTGTTGGCCCAACCCCTGCTTGAGGATGGCGCATTACTGGATTTTATTTTGCCATGGAAATTAGGTGCTATAATAAATATTTCTTCATATATCCTTTATTATGAGGGCAACAAAAGATATAATGCAACAATCGTAAGTAGGCCTGAATGGGCAAGTCTGAGTTATGGAGAGTAGGAATTAGTTCTAAAGGTTATCCATTAAATATAAAAAAGAGCTCTGTTATTCACAGGACCGATAGGCTCAATATATATTTGGATTGTTATAATCATTTATTATCTCCTAAATCTAACATTTGACTTTTTTTACCGAAGCGCTAAGCCAGTTTGGTTCACTCTAGGCTAATTATCCATTTGTTTATAATGTATTTGGCATGGGCATTACAGGCATTCTTCTGATTCTCTTCTCTGCGGCGCTTGTGCTGTTTTCACATAACAAAGTTGAGACCGTCGGTGCAGGTTTGCTCATAACCACATCTCTCTTCCTGATAATGATAGGTATATTTCATGCTGGCACATACTTTCACGTTTTTGTATCAACCTACTTCAATCTGACTTGGCAATAAACGTGTTTGGTGCGGGAGCTACCTTACATGGTCACAGGCTGGGTACCACTTTACTGGCAATAGGATTGGCCTCGCCTTTAACTCAGCGAGCGAGAAACCCCACACCCTTTATAGTAAATCAAAATTTGCCCATCTCATGGCTCCGCCCTTCCTCCACTATATCGGGGATGAACCAAAATATCAACAATGGCATCATTATGCTCTGCTTCAACACATCAACTATTACCCTATCTTCTAAGCTATTTAGCTTGACCCACATATAGGAGAACTGCCAAGTAGAAGTACAAATAGTGTATAGCTTTGACGCTAGCCAGGAACCTGTTGTTCATCCTGTAAGATGTCTCCATGCCCCATCTGCTCCTGAACAGCTTCCCTGCTTCAGGTTAGTGTTTGTAGCAAATATAGGGTTCCACCTGTCCAATCCTGTTCCGACCATTAAGTGCTACTACCCTGAATGTGGCTTGCTCATCCTTGCTCCTCCTGTATCCATGTTGGTGTACATTAAGTCATCCCCGCTGGTGATGCCTGCATTGGGCATCCTCATCACGAACTTCAGGCCAAGTGACTGCAGGTATTTGATTATATCTGCCGAAAAATAGCCAGCAACAGCAGTTTAACCTTTATACCAAGCTCAAACGCCCTTGATTCCCATTTCCTATGGGCGTAACTGCAAGGGTTAGCTTACTGACCACAACGCTTTCGTACTGGTAAGCCCAGTGCGTTACATCCTTTGGCCTAGTGCCCATGACGCCTTCCGCGTGAGGGTCTCCATAGGTCATGCCAATCAACGGCAACCGTCAGTTCGCCCTTCGGTGTGCCCATCTTCTTCATATCCTTAACTACGTCGTCATTCAAGCTAAGTACATCAGGATCCTTAAGGTTGTTCCTGATTGTCTAGCCGCACAACCAGAAGCTGTGCCCTCAACATGAGTTCATCATTTATACAGTCATGAGGGCCCTGATGACAGAGTCACTATCCCTTGCGCGTATGTCTTGCATTCCATTGAACCTCTCCTTAATATATAAAGGGTACTTCCCAACATTTGACCACAGGATGGTGGTTAGATTTGTCATAATGATTACTAGATTGCCATCCTACATAAAGTTTTGATCTAGTTATATGTGAGCAAAAATAAGGAGCTTAGGTGATGGTAAACACATGTATGTAGGTATAGATCTCCATAAAAGATACCTGCCTAGGTGGATGATAATGGGTATGTGTTGAAGGAATTGAAGGTGTTGTGTGAGCCCGATAAGCTGAGGGGGTT
>JARVJW010000179.1 GCA_029775955.1 Nitrososphaeria archaeon
ATACAGCCTAAACCGTTAGAAAAGAAGCAGGACTAAAGGTTGAAAAACCAATATCATGGGACACAAACCTCCTAGATGGCTATGATGGCGAAAGGCATCATTCAATAAATTTGAAGTAAATTTACACTATACACAGAACATATGAGCTGAAGAGAAGAATTATCCAGAGGCTTCCAGAACTAAAAAGAGGTTCCTTAATACAGTTCAAGGAAGAACAGGGTCAATAGCATTTTGCATAAACTTGCAAAACAGTTATCAGATAGGACAAATGTTTTCGAGGATTTAAGAAACTTCAAGGGAAAAATAGCTAGGACAAAAAGCAGAATAGCAAACACGATTATATAAAGCTCTGTAGAATATAAGTCAGCATGGAATGGGTATGAGACAGTATTTGTTGATGCTTATGGTACATCAAAAACCTGCTCCAGATGCGGGTATTATAATAAAGGGGAGCAAGCACATTCAAATTGCGGGCTTATAATCGATAGGCAGGAAAATGCGGCCAAAAACATATGGAACAAATTCCTTAGTATGTGGGGAGTCGTGGGTTCCCCCCAAAAGGAGCCAAGCTCTATGAGTTCTCCGATGAACCCAGAGGAGGATAAGAGCGATGAGGCTCATGAACTGAGTATGGATTCCACGTATATCCATACTTAATTCAGAACCCTAAAGTACCTTATAATACAGGCCTTTGTTTATATATCATTATCTTCCTAAAACTTTGCTTTTAGGAAAAAACTTCCATGAAACGCAATATAAAAACGCTATCTAATTTCCTAAAATTAATTAAATTGGAAATTAATGGAAAAACATTAACTGTTTAATATTTGATGCGATAATATCTAAGCATGTTTATCACAACCCCAAGGGTTACTATCACAGCGCCAGGATCAAGCAGTGGAAAAACGCTTACAACAATGGGCATAATTTATGGCCTCAAGAAAATGGGCTATAGGGTACAGTCATATAAAATAGGACCAGACTTTATAGATCCATCATACCTCAAAGTTGTATCTGGGTCATATACAATAAACCTTGACCTCTGGATAATGGGAAGGTCTGGGCTTTTAAATGCATTCTCTGATGGATGTAAAAATTCAGATATATGCGTAATTGAGGGAGTCATGGGATACCTGGATGGCGCATATACTAAAACTGATAGGTTCTTTGGCAGCACCTATAGAATTTCCAATATGTTATATTCTAATATAATTGTTGTGATTGATGTTTCAAAGATGGCACAGACAGCCCTTGCAACGGCTTTGGGAATAGCTAAGTTCTCAAGAGGAAAAATTGGAATTATAGTGAACAGGGTAGCAGGGGAAGAGCATGTAGCATATATAAAAAAGGCAATTAAAGGTTATAAGAACATTCATTATGCAGGGCATATATATGAAGATCAATCTTTAATGCTTGAAGAAAGAAAACTTGGGCTTGTTCCCTCAACCGAAAGATATATTGATTATATTGGAATCAGCAAAAAGGTTTCAGAGAACCTTGATATGAACGTTATTCTAAGTTTAATGAGCAAAACGCCAATAAAAGTTAAAAGCAGTTATCCAACTAAGGAAGAAGTACCGGCCAAAATATCAGTTGCTTTTGATGACGCATTTAATTTTTATTACTGGGATTCATTTGCTGCATTAAGGGCAATGGGTGCAAAGGTAGAATTTTTCAGTCCTATTAATGACATACCGCCCTCAGACGATACTGAAGGCATAATTATAGGCGGCGGATTTCCAGAATTATTTGCTAATAATCTGGAAAAATCAAATCGCACCATTAAGTTTTTGAATAACGCTTCAACAAAAGGCACACCAATACTGGCTGAATGCGGTGGTTTAATGTATTTGACCAGAGGGATTTATAGTGATAATAAATTTTATCAATGGGTAGGGGTATTTGAAGCGAAAGTAAATATGTCCAATAAACTTACAATTGGATATACTGAGCTTGAAACCAGGATTGACAATCCAATATCCTCAACTGGACAAAAGTTAAATGGGCATGAATACCATTATTCAAATTTAGTTGAAATTTCTAAAGATCAGAGGATGGCAATGAAAATTATCAGGGGTTCTGGAGTTGACGGAAATAGTGATGGTTTATTATCATATAATTCAATTGGAACCTATTCTCACTTTTACCTTGGATCCAACGCAAGTGCAACCAGAAGGTTTTTGGAAAACTGTTTTAAATCAGGTAAAAGGTAAAAATTCCTTATTTGCCAAGTTAACAGCCGATTCTATATCTACCTTAAATCCAAAGTTATTCATTGCCGCTCCTAGAGCCACTATTGCTTGTATTACGAAGGCTTTTCTAGCTGTATTTCCCATGTGACCTATTCTCATAACTTTATTTGACAATGGACCCCATGATCCAGCAAGCATAATGCCAAGTTTTTTCCATATAAAATCAAGCATCAATGACGAATCTAATGGTGAGTAAAATGCTGTAACTGTTGGTGCGGCATATTTTATATTTTTTACAAATGGCACAATACCCATCGATTTTAAGGCACTAATTGTAGCATTTCTGCTTTCATTATGCCTCTTATAAACGTTTTCTAGTCCTTCAGAATATATCAAGTCAATTGAAGTTTTTAACGCGAGTATATCATTTGCTGATTGAGTGTAAGGAAACATTCCATTATTTAGGTTTTCATCCCAAACGTTAAAATTCATATAATATCCACTATAATTAACTTTTTTTATTAATGATTTTGCTTTATTGCTAAGAGCAACAATTGCCAGGCCGGGCGTTGAACTGAAAGCCTTTTGACTTGCCATCAAACATATATCAACCCCTAAACTTTTACAATCGATTGGCACCCCACCAACAGCGGAAACCGCGTCTACAATGAAAAGCGCATCACTCTCCTTGACAATTTTGGCCACGTCCTCTATGGGATTTATAAGTCCTGCAGGCGTTTCAACATAAACAAATGTTACAGCTTTATAACCTTTTAAATCTGGAATTTTGCTTGTATCAATTGGCTCATCGTAAGGCCCATTTACTGTCGTAACCTGTGCACCGTATCCCCTTGCCAGTCCAGCAAATGATTCACCAAAAATGCCGTTAGAAATTGATAAAACCTTATCACCTTTTACTATTGAGTTGGCAATAGCTGCTTCAAGCCCTAACATCCCCTCACCGCTCATAATATAAATGCTGCCATCATGATTAATCATTTTCTTAATGCTTTCCGTTAAATTATTATATAGGATAAAGAATTCCCGATCTAAATCTGGGTTAACAGTTTTCAGCATTGATACCAACACCTCACGTGGTATTTCAGTTGGTCCAGGAGATAATATTACCATTTTTAAATTTCACCGCTTGATAATGATTTTACTATCATAATTCCTTTACTCTATATCGAATAAGGAATAATGTTTTTTTCTTAAATTTTTGAAATAAAAATTACAGTTGATAAGCATGCCTAAAATTACAATCAATAAATGTATAAAGCTGGAATAAACAATGCAAAATGCCCCTATTATAGCGCTAATTTTTCCATTTGAAGCCAGCATCATTCTTGATAAATTGTTCATTTTGAATCAGATTTGCTCATATATATTTAAATATTGTTTTATCTATAAATTAAATTAATATGTTTAAATGCTATGTGTGCGGTAATATACAGGAAAACAGTGGCCAATGTTCTGTCTGCAAGAATCTTACTGTTTATTACCCGTTAAATTATGAAGTTAAAAAAATAAAAGCCGCTGATATAAGGGCCAATAACATATGGAATTACAGGAATCTTCTTCCAGCAGTTGATAAAATTATAAGTCTGGGAGAGGGTAACACCCCTCTAATTTATTCTGAGAAAATCAAGGACGAATTAAAAGTGAGTTCGCTTATGATAAAAAATGAATCAGTTAATCCTACAGGCTCATTCTTGGATAGGGGCTCCTCAGTAGCAATAAGCTATGCAATTTCAAATAAATATAAAGGTGTAAAATGCTTTTCTTCTGGTAATTTAGGAGCTTCATTGTCAGCTTACTCAGCAAAGGCAGGAATCCCGTGTGCTGTATATGCAACAAGGAAGTTGATAACAGGAAAGCTTTATCAAACAATGTGTTACGGTGCATCTGTAAATTTTTACGATGACCAACAGGATGCGATTAGTGAATCGCAAAAAATGCAGAAGGGATTTTACATTACAGGTGAAAGTGATTCTATTTTTTTGTCTGGGCTTAAAACTATAGCTTATGAAATAGTTGAACAGGCAACAAAACTACCAGACTATATATTTGTAAGCGTAGGAGAGGGCGGAGCTTTATCAATGATATATGCTGGATTGTTAGATTTAAAAGATGCCGGTCTGCTTGGCGAAATGCCGAGGCTTGTGGGTGTCAGAGTTAAAAATCGCAGCACAGTTGCCGATGACCTATTGATACAAAAAGCAAATTCAAAGGCTGCTGAAAAAGCTCTAAATGATAGCAATGGATTTATGATAGAAGTTGAAGATGAAGAAATATTAAAAGCCACAGCAACACTCGCAAAGTCAGAGGGACTTTTTGCTGAACCCTCTGCAGCAGTAGCTCTGGCTGGCCTTTATAAAGCATTTAATGAACGTAAAATTGACCAAAAGACAAACGTTCTTTATGTGTTAACCGGTACTGGCCTGAAAGATCCAGTAGCAATAGGCGCCTTAATTGATATAAGGCCAAAACAAAGCATAGCTGAATTCCAAATTGGAAAGACAAAGAAAGCAATACTTGAAATTTTATACAGCAAAAAGGCACACGGTTATGAAATATGGAAAAAATTAAAGGGGTTTGAGATAAACGATACCCTTCCAGCTGTATATATAAGCCTCAGCGACCTAAAAAAGGATGGATTGATAAAAGGTGAAAATTTAACTGTAAAAGGGCGCAATATTGTGCTTTATGAATTAACTGATTCTGGAAAAAGAATTGCAGGCTTATTGCTTTCCATGTAATAAATCATTTATAAAAAGTTAAATAATAATTAAAATATTGTATACTGCAATTTGCCATCTGTTAAACTAGAAAATATATGGAAAAGTTTCGGCAATACGCAAGTGCTTAAAGGAATAAATCTTGAAATACACGATGGAGAATTTATGATTTTGCTTGGGCCTTCAGGGTCTGGTAAAACTACTGCATTGAGAACTATCGCAGGCCTTGAAATACAAGATAAAGGCCATATATGGATAGGAGACAAAATGGTTGACGATTTAACGCCCAGGGAAAGGAATATAGCAATGGTTTTTCAAAATTATGCCCTTTACCCTCATAAAACAGTTTATGAAAACATCGAAATGCCATTAAAGGCTCATAAAATGAAACGCAACGATATAGATGCAAGAATAGAGGAAATAGCAAAAACCTTAGAAATAACTACATTATTGGATAGATATCCAAGGCAACTCAGTGGTGGTCAGCAGCAACGTGTTGCTTTAGCAAGGGCACTAGTAAGGCGTCCTTCTGCATTTTTATTGGATGAGCCCCTTTCTAACCTTGATGCAAAACTGAGGGTATCTGCCAGATCGTTTTTAAAATCATTACAAAAAGAACTTGACATTACTACCATTTATGTTACTCATGATCAAGCTGAAGCAATGGCTATGGCTGACAGAATAGCTTTAATTTCAGACGGCATAATCCAACAGGTAAGTGATCCAGAGGATGTTTATTTTTATCCAATTAATACGTTTGTAGCTAGCTTTTTAGGAAGTCCATCAATAAACTTTTTTGATGGGGAGCTGTCAAAAGGGAATTTAAGATTTTTAAATACAACTGTGAACTTGGAGATAAGTGAACAGTACAATGGACAGGTAACTGTAGGTGTGCGACCAGAGGATATAAGAATTACAAATGGAGAAATTCCCGCTAAGGTGACAATTGTAGAACCATTAGGTCACGAATACATAATAACTCTTAAATCTGAAAGCGTATCGTATAAAGCCCGAATATTTAACAATCTTCCAGCATCCATGGGTGAAGATATATACGTATCATTTGACCCAAACAAACTTATGGTATTTGTGGATGGCAAAAGGATATGGCCAATTAAATAAAGCAAATTTATCAAAAGTGAGCAGGAAAAATCACTTCCTAACAATAGATCACAACCGTCGAGCATTATGGAGCCCTGCTTATGTGGCCATTGTACTGCACCATGCCTGATTGATGCAAATACAAGCTTGTAGTTCTGGAACCTGCCTATATCTCTTATCTTGATGAGCTGTGTACACAAGTTAGGCTCATAAGCCTGAAATCTTGATGCCCTGTCAACCCTTTCTATTTGCCTGGGCTCTGTGGGTCAGGTAATTGTCAAGCTTGCCCAATGGAGAAAGCTCATTTATCACTTCCTTCAACCATTCCTTTTCGAAGATGTAAGAGAACTTGAGATCTTTCTTATCTATAATTGCATGTATCATGTTCTTGATCAATACCTTGACAGTTTGTGCCTTACTTTATCTCTCTGAAACGTAGCTTTCCGGTATAAGCCCTTAGAAGGTTAGCTAGCGTCAACCTTGTCACTCTTTAGTGCGATGGCTTTCAAGAGATGAGCCAACACAACAGGCATGCATCCTCTAGGTTAACATATATGTTCATCCAATTGGGCCTGTCGATTCCATAACTACTTTATCATCCATGAATGGTGAAAGCAGGTAAAATATGTCGTCTTGGTCATTATCGAAGTTAAATTCATTTATTATGTGTCCATGCTGGTCCATGATTGCAGCTCTGTACCTTTCCTACATCACCAACGTGCATCACTTTCATCATAGTTGGCATCAGTTATCTGGGTTCCATTTCAATACGGCAAGCTCTACAGCAAAAGGCTCGAGGAAGGAATTTTTAAAAAAGTTCTACGGCACGCTCTCGAAGGTCAGGCAAGAATACAGCGTTGAGCCCATAATAGGCTTCCTAGATGGGAACTCTCTACGCTCTGACCCATGCAGGAGTTATAAATACGCCCGTTGTACAGTGAAGGCGAGGGCAGCAGGGGGTTAAGGACATATTCGGGTTCATAACCTTGAATAGCAAAGATATAGTGTCCGATCGTTCAAGAGCTGCAGATATGGCATCGTTCCTCATAATAAGGGAATAGGAGCTGCTGGTGATAGCAGGCCGCTAATCATCGTGCTTTACAATGCAAGGATTCATTCAGCAGAGCTCGTCAGAGGTTATGGAGCTAGATATTATGTGTGTTCCTCCCTCAGACCTGCAGCTGATAGAGTTCGGGTGAAAAGGATGTCAAAAGGGAAACTGAATGGCAAGGCTATATCTGAAACAAAGGGCATTTCGTCAAAGCTGTTCAACGACAGAAATATGAATTATACAAAGCATTGGCCAGAGATTATTTATCCAAATGGTTAAGCGAAGAACTATAATTGAATGGGAATAATCAATTTATTCGAAAAATAAAAAAGCAAACTTTAAATAAGAAATTAGCTATTAAATACTTGCAGATGCAAAAAAGGAAAAGTGTAAGTAAAATAGCAATTTCATTAATTGTTATAATAATAATAATTATCGCTGGAGTAGGTGGCTATTATTATTATCTAAGCACAATACCACCTAAACCAACACCAACACCCACACCAACACCAACACCCACGATAACCACCCTAAATGTTGTTGTGGTAGGTGGATGGAACCAGCAAACTGTTCAGGTAGCAGCTAACGATTATATGGCTTTGCACCCTAATGTTCATATAAATCTTATAATAACTACATTTTCAAACTATCTCGAAAAGGAAGAAGTAGCTGAATCCCAAGCAAATGCTTCTTCATATGATATATTTACATGGAGTCCAACATCATCTGGTCCAATAGCGCCATATGTAACACCATTAAATTCATTGATAACCAAATATAATTATAACTTATCAAATTTTGCTAGTGGCATGCTATCTTCAGGAGCTGAATACTATAACTTGACTTCAAAGACAACAACAGTTATAGGTTTTCCGATTGACACAAGCATATATACATTATATTATTTAAAGAGTATTTTTGACAACACGACGTTGGCATCAGAATTTCAATCAATATATAAAGTTCCATTTAACCCAAATATGTGGACAAATTGGACAGAAGTGGTATGGGCAGATCAATTCTTGACATCCAATAATATTACCAAATACGGAATGGTAATTGATGATAATCCAGGGCATGGCATGATTGACGCATTTCCAGCAGTATTTTATTGGTGGTATCGTTCAAATTCTACACTTAATGGCGGAACTCTAGGAGGTCTCCCTTCATACAACATTCTTTTTACTACCACTGGGCAGCCTGACTTCGCCAATCCTGATGGTGTGGCTGCACTACAAACATACAAGCAATTAATTCAGTATGGTGATCCATCTCCTAATGTTGAATTAATTACTTACAGCACGCTTGAATCATTATTTGAGAGTGGCCAAGCAGCAATGGATCTAGGATGGACTGAGTATGCTACAACATTTAACAACTCTAAGGATTCACCAGCTATTGCAGGTAACGTTGGTGCAGCCCTTCTGCCTGGAGGATATACTGAAGCAGGTGGCAGCATCATGGGAATAGCCAAATATGCTTCAAATGCAACAGCCGCTTTCCAGTTCTTGGAGTTTCTGACTTCTAATAGTGAAGCAGCGAAGGCATATTATGAAGGAGGCTTTGTCCCAACTGAACTTGGGGCACTTAAGATTTTAAGTACTAATGCAACTATATCAGGATTTATAACAGAGCAGTACAAAGGTACTTTGGTAGCATATGCAAATCCACCACTTCTATCTATATCTTCAACTGTTCTAGTACCAGAGTTTAACTATGCAATAAATAACTATTTGACAGGAACTACGGCAAATCCACTAACAGCTTTGCAGACAGCTGCTAACGAATGGTCTAAAGCATTATAGGGATGAAAAACAATGAAGGCTAAATGGGCTGAAAAGTACGCCGCTGTACTTTTAGCCCTTCCCCTTATTTTTTATTTGGCAGTATTTACCGCTTACCCGATGATAGAATCTGCTATTCTAAGCTTTTCAAAGGTTGGATTGCTTTATCAATTTAATGGATTAGTTGGGCTAAAAAACTATCAACTGCTTATTTCTGATCCTTTCTTTGAACAAACCTTCATAAATACAATGGTTTTTGTTCTTGCTGTTGTAGCAATTACAATGTTGGTAGGACTTGTGCTTGCACTCAGCTTAGATAGGGTAAGCAGGGGTAAATCGATTATTACAACAATTTTAATGTCGCCCATGATTTTGCCGGCTGTAGTAGTTGGTGCAATTTGGGAAATAATAATGGCTCCATATATAGGCCCTCTTGATTATTTAATGAGCAGGTTGGGGTTTGGAAATGTGGGATGGCTAGCTAATCCCAGGCTTGCTCTACCAAGTTTGATTATAATTACCGTATGGCAGAACATTCCTTTTATCTTCTTACTTATATTGGCAGGAGTGCAATCTGTGCCACCTCAGTTAAAGGAAGCAGCAAAAATTGATGGTCTTTCAACATCAGAAGTTTTTAAGGAAATAACAATGCCAATGATACTTCCTGCCTTTGCTGTATCATTTTTAATGGCGTTGATTAACTCATTTAGGGTTTTTGATATTATCTTTGTGATCGACCAGGGTGGATTTAATCCTGCAAACGCGCTTTTAACTTACTTTTCATACGAATTTGCTTTCATACCAGGCTTTCAGGGTTTGGCAATGGCTGCTATAATAATTATTACACTAATAGCAACGGTAATAGCGATGTTTTTCATAAACAGAGTTGGATTAAGAGAGCGCTTGGGTTTAAAGGAAGCTACAAATAAGGTAAGAAGGCTAAAGTTAGGTGTTTCTCTACCGTCATTTAATATACCGTCAAAGGTCTCGCTATCACTGGCCTATATAGTGCTAGTTGTTGCAGCAATTTTATCATTTTTCCCATTTCTATGGGCTATAATAACAAGCTTAAACACAACAGGAATCGTAACCACGCTTTTACCACCGGCCTCAGATATTGGATTAACTAACTTTGTCCAGGCAATATATCAGGGAGCTGGTTATTTAGTAAGCAGTCTAGTAATTGCACCTGTTGTAGCAGGAATTACAATATTAATAGCGGCACCTGCAGCTTATGCAATAGCTAGGTATAAATTAGGTGGAACAAAGTTGCTTTCTTGGAACCTTTATATCTATGCTATACCATCCATAGTGTTTCTTATTCCACTGTACACACTGGTAAGTAAGCTTGGGCTTCTAAACACATGGTGGGCTTTAATGTTAATTTACCCAATATTTACAGTGCCACTTGCTACATGGATTCTTGTTGGTTTTTATAGCGATATTCCTAAAGAAGTTGATGAAGCAGCCCTCATTGATGGAAAGAGTAGGTTGAGTGCCTTTTTCAGTATTATACTACCCATTGTAAGACCGGCATTAGCTGTTGTGGCATTTTTTTCAATATTGGCAAGTTACAGCGAATTCATGTTTGCTTTGACCATTGGGCAAACACCTTATCTTTTTAATTTTCCTCCACGTGGAACAGAAACAGCAACAGTATTTGTAGCAATTGGAGTGACATTTGGCGCTGGGCATCCAATAAACTATGCGTTGTTATCTGCCGCAGGGCTCATAGTATCAATTCCGGTGATAATAATATCAGCGGTCCTTCAAAAATACATAATAAAGGGATTATGGTTTGGGGCAGTGAAGGGTTAGAAATAATCACGATGATCTTTATAAGGGGCTATAATATATATGAAGATAAAGGAAATACTGAAGGTGATAAAGCCATGAGCTATCCATGGAGATCCAGGGGGGACAATTGTTAGGACTACGAGCCACAAGAGGAAGTGCCTCACGGACATGCAGAGCGCGATAAGGTATGCTATTGAAGTTGCCTATGAAATGGCTATACATTATTACAATAGGATATCTTCGCCAATTGCATTGAGGTCAAGCCGTGGTTCGTGTCAAACTACGATTATGCGATTCACCACCTCGACCCCGTTTCTGCCGTTACATGATAATACAAGAAGAACCATTATGGCTAGCTGAGGGTACCTGTTGTGAAGAAGCTTGAAATGAGGATCGATGGCAAGCTTTTCAAGGTGACAAAGCAACGCTCCACTCCTAGCATTACGCTTACGTCCCAATAAACACTGAGAACAAGCACTGCAACGGTGTCGATTATTACCAAAGGCTTGTTATTAAATTTGGAGCAAAGTAGTACGCTATTAATAAAACAACAATTGCAACAAGTGGCACGGTAATATTATCATCAATATATGCTTGCTTTTCTGCTAGAGTTGCTAGCACAGCAGCTATTATGCCAGCCCATCCAAATTTCATTCCGATAGGTATACTCACAATTAACATTGCCACACTTCCTTCCCAACCTTTTACCCTTTTCCTATATTTAAAATTGCGAACTATACCAGTTACCCCATCTCCCCAAGCCATAAATAGTATAGGAATTACTGCTAACCAGAAAGTATTATCAATAAACCATGTAAAGAATACAAGAATACCCCACATTATTGTAAAGTGAACTTCGTATTGATTGTTGGGGTCTTGGAACCAGTACATAAGTCTTCCAGTTCTATGTGGTAAATACAAAAACAGAGACAATAAAATAGCCATAATTAATGGTAATATTGGCTCATGGAATAAATATGGCAAAAGGAATGCTACAATGCCACCTGCTAATATGTGGATTGCTTTTCTACCAAAGTATGCGCCAGATTGTGGAGTGTAGCCCCTAGATATTGCTATCTTATATGTCCATTTTGCTGCAAAATAAACTATAAATAACACCCATATAATCATGATAATTGTTGGCAGTAAATCTGAAGCAATTTTAAATACTGTTATCATAACAATATACTTAATTATAAATCTTATAAATATTGTATCTGTTTACCATTTTGAAGTTATTTAACAAGATATATTTTTATCGACTCGAGTGTTTTTATC
>JARVJW010000097.1 GCA_029775955.1 Nitrososphaeria archaeon
TTCCAACAGGGAACGCAAGCAGTGTCGAGGAACTGAAAACATTGCACAGGGGAAGCCGATATAGGTTGGATGTCACAATAGCATTTATTGCATCTTGATGTCCTGCATGACATTCATGAAACTCAGAAAGGCATAGTAGGGGGATTTATATGGATTGAAGTATTCATGCACTGTGATATCCTGTGAAGTTCCTGTCGACATATAATAAAGGTGGTCTGAAGTCTGCAGGCTCCTCCAAACATGATCCTTCTTGTCAATCCGTTTCAGCTCACTGAATGCCTGCTTCTGCATTTCATTTCCAAGCCATGGAGAAAGGTCTCTCCTGGTATCAGCCCACGAAGTTATTTCTGGAACGCTGATCGTTTGGCTCTTTTCAAACATTCTGTCAGCCTCTTCAAGTGTGACCATCTCTATACCTCTCCCTTTAAGCTCCTTTGGCAGTGCCCTAACAAATTCAAATATACCAGTTTCAGCAACCTGATGCTCTCCAAACGTTTCAAAATCCATAAATAGATTTGCTATGTTGCCCGGGGTCTCGCTTATCCATCTAGCATACTTGTCAGCTGTAAGAGGATATTCTGGCCATTCCCAGTTTGAAAACCTAAATGATATGTCATCGCTTAACCTGTAATTCCTCAGGAACAACGAAATGCCAGATTTTGCCCTGTAAATGTAATTTGGGGAATGCCTGCTTATAATGTAATCTGTGCCCTCAGCAAGCACTCTTTTGAACCCCATTGACTTCACTGCATCCGCAATTTTATCGCTGTATATCAGTTCAGTGTTCCTGAACGATTCAGGTTTAACGCCAAATTCCCTTTTTAGGGCGCTCACCTGCTGCTTTACCTGTTCAGCAAACTCACTCTCATTCCAAATCGAAGCCAAGCTGTGGTAGTACGTTTCAGCTACCGCTTCTGAGAGCCCTGATTTGAAATATGACTTAAACTCATCAATTGATTCAGGCGCATATTCCTTCGCCTGTTCCATAAATGTCCCTGAAAGGGAAACGCTTGCCTTTACACCACTTTCCATAAATACTTTAAGCGCTGGCACATAGCATTTTTTTGTTACCCTCTGCATTATTTCATAATTTTTCTCATCCCAGAAATAGCTGTGTGAATGGCCTATTTCCTTCATGCTGTACCTCCTTAAACGCCTTGGCTGGTGAACCTCCAAAAATATTGCGATTGTATTCATTTTGACCTGTACACCTTAAGGGTTTCATCAGCAGCCCTTTTCCAGGTGAATTGCTTGGACTCCAGTACGCCCTCCATTCCCAGCGTTGACCTGAGGCCACTGTACTTTACTATACCTACAATGTACTCAGCGATCATATCCGTGTCCCAGAAATCAGCCTTCAGCACGTTTCTCAACGATTCACCAACACCGGTTGTCTTGCTTATAATTGCCGGGGTTCCAGAACTCATTGATTCCAACACGGTAATTCCAAAAGGTTCTGAAACAGCAGGTAGAACAAATGCATCACTGCTCCTGTACAGGTTAAGTGCCTCATTAAGGTCTATGAAACCAGTAAATCTATAGCTATCATGGGGCAGCGCTGACTCTGCCTTCTCCTTAGTTTTATTTAGGAGGTCGCCAATGCCAGCAATTACAAATTTAATCCCGGGATGCATGTCTATTGCCTTTGATGCTGCTTCAATAAAAAACTCGGGTCCCTTTTGGGCGGTTATCCTTCCAAAGTACAGCACCCTTCCAGTTGAGTGATAATTCCTGGGCGGGAGTTCAAGAAAGTGCCTTCCAACGCCGTTGTGCACAACAAAAATTTTTTCTTTTGGGATGCCATATGTATCAACAATCATCTTTTTTGTATATTGGGATACGGCTATGATCCTGTCAGCCTCCCTCATGCCATCCTTTTCTATATCCATTATCCACTTTTGAGGATAAAAGCCGCCTGACCTATCCATTTCTGTGCTGTGGACTGTAACTATAAGTGGCACTCTGAACCTTTCCTTGATTTTTATTCCAGCCCTAAACGTGATCCAGTCATGGCAGTGAACTATGTCAGCTCCATTAATGTCAATTTTATCAAATGCCCTGTTGTACCTCTCTACAGCATCGTAAAAATTGTATTCGCTCGCCCCGATTTCCACAAATCTTACGTTAAATGGGTAATAAAGTTGCCAGCTATAATTAAAACCTGACTTGCGCCATACTTTAAATTGGTAGTAGCCATAAATACCTGCAAGGTCATTGTTAGCCTTAGATTTTATTGAGTTAAACGGGTAAAGTGGCCCAAGGTGTGGCACGTATACATCTACATCAATCATTTTGGACAATTCACTAAACAGGTTGAAGGTGTGTATGCCTAGCCCACCAGAGAAAAAAGGAGGCAGCTCCCAGCCTATTACAGCCACCTTCATTTGAGGGTACCTCCTATTTTATTAAATTTAAATGTAAGCATCATTTCTCAATAAGCTGCAGGTCCTCATAGTATGCCCTTATTATCTCCCCATAGCTCCAAGCTTGCATTATGCAACCCCGTTGTTCATGTGGCTCATCGCCGTCAAATATCTCAGGTATGGTCCTGAGAGACATGAGCGGTTTAAATTGTTCTAAAAGCTCATTTCTGCTTATGCCACTTTTTACAGCAGCTGTTATATAAGGACCAGCAAGCCAGGGCCAAACTGAACCATTGTGGTACGCCATATCACGATGGTACTGGTCCCCTTCATATTTGCCAACGTATTTTGGGTCATCTGGGGAAAGTGACCTCAGCCCATAGCCTGTAAGTAACTTTGCCTTAACTGCCCCAGAATAGCTCGAAAAGTTATCTAAAACAGGAAATGGAAGTGAAAAAGCAAACACAAAGTTTGGCCTGAGGCTCCTGTCATCTGGGTCAACTGTGTCCAATACATGGTTGCCCTCAATGAATTTTTCCTTAAACTCTTCCTTTATGGCTGAAATCATTGAGCTTAAATTCTCGGGAAACTTCAGGTTAAGCTCCTCAGCAAAGTGCTTTGCTGTTGCAAGCGCATTGTACCACAAGGCATTAACTTCAACTGGCAGGCCGGTGCGTGGGGTGAATATCACGTTGTCAGTCCTTGCATCCATCCATGTGAGCTGAGGCTCCTTCACCCTTATCAGGTTACCCTCAAGCCCGACATGTTCATTGCCATTAATGTAAGAATTAATTATATTTAACACAGCAGGGTAAAGTTTTTTAACTGTGCTTTTTTCAGCAGTGTACTTATAGTACTTGTACAGTGCGTAAATAAACCAGAGTGAAGAATCTGCTGATAAATTGTTTGCAGTAACAGTAGCCGGCAACATGCCACCATGTATCATTGCGCCATATTTTTCCAGAATTTTTTTTGCTAGTCTGCGCCTCCTTGTTACAAGGAGAAGGCCTGGCATGGAGACCATCGTGTCCCTTGACCATGGCCCAAACCAGTAGAAACCTGCAATTATGTCATCTCTTGTTAAAAATACTGTCGATTTTTTTACTATTGTAATTAATCCACCATTTGACGAAGATTGTGCCATAAGCATTCTGGCTTTTACATGCTTGAAACTTTCAGGCATGCCTTCAGAACAGGAAATCTTAACTTCAAAAGGTGCTTGTGGGGATTTAATTTCAAAATGCCCCGGGTGGTAAAGGTCTTCCTCATAGTTTGACCCCCTTTCCATGTCCAGCGGATACTGAAAGTTATAGTACCAATCACTGTCCTGAACAAAATTTCCCCCAGTTTGTATCATTACATAATCTTCTCCTGACCAAAATTCGTATAAATCATTGTTATTTACAATTTTAACGTTCAAATCCCTCCTTTTCATTGCCCGGTGGTAGTTCCTGAAAGCAAGCAGGGGATGCAGAAAAATGCTAGACGGTAGGTCACCATTAATTTCGTATCTAATAACTAGCCAGTCATTTTGGGGGTCCATTACAATCGACTTTACTACACTAACTCCTTCAAGTTTAAAATGAAATGCCGGTATTGGGTAAAGCTCATAACCTTCCAGCAGCTTGTAACCCTCTGGGTATATAACACCCCTGTAGTAATTTGTATCCAGGTTAAATTTTTTCCCGTTCACTGTGAACTCTTCAAACAGCTTTGACAGCACCACCACCCTTTCATAGTTTTCCCCTGACCTTTTTACGCAAAGGCCATGGTAAGTTCTGAGATTTGCAAATGAAGCTGAGGAAGAAGAATAGCTGCCATTCATGTTGCTTAAAATCCATTCTTCATTATAATTCAATAATATGCCCACCGTTTACCAGGATAAATGCATTTCTGTAAATCTGCAAAAAAACTGTAACTTGAGCAAAAAGAGTTTTAAGCAGAGCATCAATAAAATCTGCAATGGTTCGTTACCTACCAATTGGAAATAATCGCCTGTTGGTTAGCTTTGACAGTGATTACAGGATAGTAGACATGTATTATGCACACGATCAGGCGGAAAACCACGCTGTAGGACACCCTTTTAGATATGGCATCTCGGTTGAAGACAATTTCAAATGGATTGACAGATCAATAATTAAATACATGGATTATCTTGATGACACGCTGATTAGCGATGTGAAGTATGAAGTCAACAGCATAGACATGAACAGCCAGGACTTTGTTGACGTGTATGATGACGTTTATGTAAGAAGGATCTCTGCAAAAAACACAAGCAGCACACCAAAGGAAGTCAAATTCTTCTTTCATCAGGACTTTTATATTTACGGAAACGACATAGGAGATACTGCATTTTATCACCCTCAAATGAATTCTGTGATTCACTATAAGAACAAAAGGCACTTTCTTATATCGACACTTGATGAATCAAACAACTCCATTGACCAGTATGCAATAGGAATAAAGGGATTTAAGGGGTTTGAGGGCGCATGGAAGGACGCAGAAGACAGCAAGCTATCATTTAACCCTGTCGCAATAGGGTCTGTGGATTCAGTTATCGGGCACACGTTGTTCATTTCTCCAAGTAAGTCGAAGGAATTATATTACTTCATAATTGCTCAGGAAAACATGGATTCGCTCTCCAGGTTAAAAAATGGGCTCAGTTTTGATACGCTCAGGAACATGCTCAAGCGCACTGGCAATTACTGGACTGTATGGAATGAAAAGAAACAGGCGTCAATACCAAAGGAAATGCTGGCCTTATTTAGGAAATCACAATTTATTATAAGAATTCATATGAACAGCAGGGGAGCCCTGATGGCTTCATCAGACAGCGACATACTGAAGAACAGCAGGGACGGGTATTACTATGTTTGGCCAAGGGACGCCGCAATAGCATCTTATGCCCTGACGAATACATTGCATTTTAGCGCAGCCAGGAAGTTCTATGACTTCGCGCTCTCTGCGATATCGGGTGAAGGCTACTTCTACCACAAGTACCTCCCTGATGGAAACATGGCAAGCAGCTGGATACCTAGAGTAATAAACAGTGAACCTATAGTTCCAATACAGGAAGATGAAACATCGCTTGTCATATGGTCTCTCTGGCAGTATTATCAACAATCATTCGACATTGAATACTTTTTTCCAATTTATGAAAACCTGATAAAAAAGGGCTCCAATTTTCTGCTTGCCTTTGTTGACAGCGATGGATTGCCCAGGGCATCTTATGACCTTTGGGAAGAGAGATTTGGGGTTCACACTTACACTGTTGCCACAACTTATGCTGCCCTAAAGGCAGCCAGTGAATTTGCAAAGACATTTAAGGAAAATGACCTTTCAGAAAAGTACAGCCTTGCTGCGGATAAAATGGCATCAGCATTTGAGGACAGGTTTTATTCCCAAGAAAGGGGATACTACGCAAGGGCGATAATAAATGGAAGCCCGGACTTTACCGTAGATGCTCAGAACATGGCCCTTTTTCTCTTTGGAATGAAGGACCCTGCTGACCCTAAAGTAAAGTCAAATATGGACGTAATAATGCAGAAGCTGTGGGTAAAGGAAATTGGTGGGCTGGCAAGATATGAGGGGGATATGTACCAACGTGTGAAGGAAGACAACCAGATTCCAGGCAATCCCTGGATAATTACGACGCTATGGGCTTCAAGGTACTTTGCAATGACGGGAAACCGCGATAAATCTATCTTGCTTTTAAAGTGGGTTATTGACCACAGCCAAAAATCCGGAGTTTTGCCTGAGCAGGTAAATCCTTACGACGGTTCACCATTATCAGTCTCACCACTTATATGGAGCCATGCGGAATATATCATAACTGTGATTGAGCTTTTGAATGATAAGGTGCTTTCTGAAACAACCAGTACGGCTTAATTACACTATATTTATTAGCCATATTTTTGCCTATATGGATAATGGAGCCCCAGAATATACACAATGGAAAAATTGACCATGGATTTATTTCAAACGGTTACGGTGCTGCGCTAATCTCATCAAAAGCATCAATTGACTGGCTTACGCTGCCCAGGTTTGATTCACCACCTCTCTTCCTTTCGCTACTTGATGAGAGGATGGATTACAGCTTCAGGATAAGCTTTGGAGAAGGTGTAACTTTTAAGAGGGGTTATGTCTCAGGTTCACTTATACTGGAGACTCATGCAGAATCTGAATCTGGCCTTGCCAGAATAAGGGACCTCATGCCCCAGTCCGAGAGTTCCTTTATGAGGTACATAAAGAGCACAATGCCCTTTAGCGTTTCCATCAGGCCCGCATTTGAGTATGGGCTGATCAACCCTTCCTTTTATCTGAAGGATGGCGGGGCAATTTTTGGTGATCCAACTGGAAAGCAGGCATTTGAAATCAAGTTCAGGTGGAGTTCCAGGGTTACAAATACAGGGAGGGGCGAATGGAACTTTGAAAAAGGCTCAGGATACATATTGATGCTATATACAAATGATGTGGGATATGGGCTTTTCAGCAAAAAGGGAGGCGTATATTCTATACCCAAGGAGGCAATGAAATCAACAATTGAATATTGGGCTACAACAAAATCGTGCTGCCCATTTGAACCACCAAGCTGGGCCAAAAAGGCCTTTGATGCTTCTCTGTTAGTCGCACTTGGCCTCATTTACAGGCCATCTGGAGCCATAATAGCTGCCCCAACAACATCGCTCCCAGAGATTGTCAGGTCAAACAGGAACTGGGACTACAGGTACGCTTGGATAAGGGATGCTAGCTTTGCTGCAAAAGCGCTTTTAAAGGCTGGCTTTATAATAAAGGGAAGGGAAATACTTAATTTTCTGCTCAGTGTGCTTGACCCTTCTAGGAAGCCGTTTAACCATACGCTTTACACAGTTGATGGTGGCCCCCCTCCTTCAGAGAAAGCGCTTGATTGGCTTTCCGGTTACCGCGGTTCAAGGCCGGTGAGGGTTGGTAACGCAGCGCACCTGCAGATCCAGCTTGACATAGAAGGTGAATTCATGAAAGCTCTTGAGACGTATTATGACCTGACCAAGGACAGAGAATATTTGTTGAACAACTGGTGGGCAGTAGAATCCATAGCTAGGTTCACAGCAAAAAGCTACAAGATGGCCGATGCAGGCATATGGGAGGAGAGGGATAGGGGGCGCCATTATACGCACAGTAAAGTCATGATGTGGAATGCCCTAAATGTGGCTTCAAAGCTTGCAATTGAGCTTGAGAAGGTCAAGCAATACAACAGGTGGAAGTCAAAAGCAGAGCTGGTCAGAGATTATATACTTAAAAATTCCTGGGACGATGAAGCAAGGTCATTTGTGAGGAGCTTTGGGTCCAAGGAAGTTGATGCAAGCCTTCTGGTTATGCCACTGTATGGATTTGTGGAAGTAAATGATGAAAGGTTCAAGCTTACGCTCAAGAGGATAGAAGATGAGCTTGTTTCAGATTATATGGTGTTCAGATACAGGAAGGATTTTCTTGGAAAGACAAGGCATCCATTCGGACTAGCAAATTCATGGATGGCGAGGGTGAAAATCATGCAGGGTGAAAGGGAGGAAGCGTTAAAGTACATAACTAGGCTTATCAGCTGCTCAAATGACCTGGGGCTTCTAGGTGAGCACACAGATATGAAGACCTGTGAGCCTCGCGGAAACTATCCCCAGCTGTTCACACACATTGGGATAATAGAAGCGGTAATTGATATCCAAAATGCAAAGCCACCCCAATGAATCAATTTCAACTTCTTTAAGAATATTTATTTACCGTGTAAACAAGTAAGATGCATGAAAAAAATGAACCTTTTTATAGATGGCGAATGGAAAGAACCTTCATCTGCCATTTACCTTAAAAAGCTGAACCCATCCACTGGCAAAGTTTACGGGGAATTTCCAGCAGCGTCAAAGGATGACGCAATGGAAGCTGTAGATGCGGCTTACAGCTCACAGAAAAAGTGGGAAAGGATGACTTCCGTTGATAGGTCAAGAATTCTTTTTCATGCGCTTGAACTAATTGAGCGTTCCAGAAATGAGCTTGAGGAAATTCTGATTGATGAGGTTGGAAAGCCTGTTGTAGAAGCCAAACAGGAGGTTGACGGTGTAATTGACCAGATAAGGTACTATGCGGAATTTGCAAGGAAAATAACGGGGGACGTTGTAGAAGGGTCAAAACCAGAAAGGTTGATCCACCAGTATCTGGTTCCATATGGAGTTGTGCTTGCAATAACTCCATGGAACTTTCCAGCTGGCATGGCCGCAAGGAAAATCGCCCCAGCTCTGCTAACTGGCAACACCGTAGTTCTTAAGCCGAGTTCTGATACACCTTTCACAGCAGAATGGATAATTAAAAAGTTTGAAGATGCTGGAACTCCAAGAGGTGTCCTGAACCTGGTAACTGGAAGGGGAAGCGAAATTGGCAACCTGCTAACGTCAAGCAAAAAAGTTTCACTTATAACGCTTACTGGTGAATCAGGAACTGGCCAGGAAGTAATGAAATCAGCCTCATCCACAATGGCAAAGCTTATCCTTGAACTTGGGGGAAAGGCACCTTTCATGGTATGGGAAGATGCAGATATAGAGCTTGCCGCAAGGGCACTTATGTGGGCAAAGTTCTGGAACTCAGGGCAATCATGTATTGCTGCTGAAAGGCTTTTTGTTCATGAAAAAATTTATGATGTATTTATGAAGAAATTCATGGAGCTTGTGAGTAAGCTTAGGGTTGGTGACCCCCGCAGAAACCAAATGGGCCCAATGATAAATGAAGCTCAGAGAACTAAGGTTGAAAAAATTGTCCAAAATGGCATGGATGAAGGGCTGACTATTGTGTATGGAGGAAAAAGGCCACAGTTGAATGAGCCATTTAACGGCGGCTTTCACTATATGCCAACTGTCATGGAAGGAAAGGATCAAAGCAGCTCTGTTTTCAGGGAAGAAATATTTGGCCCAGTGCTGCCAACTGTAAAGGTAAGCGGGTCATTTGATGAGATGATAGAAATGGCAAACGATTCCCAGTACGGGCTTGCATCTTACCTGTTTACAGGCAACCTTTCTCTTGTCTTGAAAGCCTCCGAATATGTTAAGTTTGGTGAGCTATACGTAAACATGCCTGGGCCAGAGGCTAGCCAGGGATACCATACTGGATTTAGGATGTCCGGACAGGCTGGGGAAGGGTCAAGGCACGGCATTGAGGAGTACGTCAAGGTCAAGAACATTTACATAGATTACAGCTCAAGCCCACTTGAGGGGGAGGTGATTCCTCCGTATGGTGAGGAAAATTGATAAACGGGATAATCACGCCAACCGTTACACCAGTAAGAAATGGAAAAATTGATGAAGAGCGCATCAGCTCACTGATGGCATTTCTGAAGGATATAGGCGTGAGTGCCGCGTTTCCAATGGGGTCAACCGGCCTGTTCCCACTGTTTGATATGAAAAACCACGTCAGGGCCATAGAGCTAACGGTAAAGTACATTCATACTGGAATGGAGGTGCTTGCAGGGGTAAGCAGAAATGATATTGACGAAACTCTGGAAGTTGCCAAGAGGGCAATTGATGTTGGTGCAGATGCCGTGGTAGTAGTTACTCCATTTTACATAAAGATGAGTCAGAACTCCATTTTGAACTATTATTCAAAAATTGCCAAATTGGATTCAAAGATTATAGCTTATAATATTCCCCAGTTTACTGGCAACATTGTGTCTGCAGAAACGCTTGCTAAATTGATGCAAGAGCATTCAAACATCATAGGGGTGAAGGATAGCTCAGGGGACCTGAGGTCAACCCAGCAGTACATTTCCCTGCTGCCAAGTGGCTCCTACATATACCAGGGGCAGGATGACCTTCTCCTCCCATCAATGGCTCTAGGAGTTTCTGGAGGTGTATGCGGCACAACTAATTTTTCAGACCTTGCAGTTAAGCTTTGGAAAAGCTCCGGCAAAAATTCAACGCATTTGCAGCTGAAACTTTCAGGAATTATGAGGGCAATCTCTCGTAGCGACTTTCCAAAAGCTTACTATTACCTTTTTGAAAAGCTAGTCATGAAGAACAGCAGGCCAAGTGGCTACTTGCCATCTCCAATTGAAGACCTTAACGCTGATGAAGAAATGGCAATAAGCGAAGCGGTGAATCCACAGTGAAGGCTTTAGGAATAAGAATAGGCCAAGCTGGTGCACAACTCATTGATGTTCCACACCCTACAGAGATGCAAGACAACCAGGTCCTGCTTAGGACCATGTACACTGGCATATGCGGTACTGACCGGGGAATAATAAGCGGCCAGCTTAAGTTTGCAAGGCCGCCAGCAGGAAGTGACTTTCTGATCATGGGACATGAAGGGCTAGCAGAAGTGGAGGATGTAGGGAAATCAGTAAAATCAATTAATAGAGGTGATATTGTTGTTCCCATGGTTAGGAGGCCAGGTGGCTGCCTGCAGTGCAGGGTCGGGAGGCAGGACAACTGCGAGGATGGGGATTTTGTGGAGGCAGGAATAAGGGGAAAGGACGGTTTCATGAGAGAGTACTTTTTAGATGAAGAAAAGTACCTGGTAAGGGTTTACGACAGGTCCCTTGGCAAGCTGGCAGTGCTCACAGAACCAATGAAAAATGTTGTTAAATCTTTTGACGCCTACCGAACTGTGACAAGGCGCAGCATAGCTCAGTGCAGTGATGGGTCATTTGACTGCAGGAGAGTAACCGTTGCAGGTGGTGGGCCAATAGGGATACTTTTTGCGATGGTTTTCAGGTCATATGGCTTTGACGTCCAGCTCTTTGACAGAAATGACCACCTGGGCAAACTGTCTGCCATTTCTGAAAAGTTGGGCATAGATTTTAAAATCTCAGATGGCACTGGTTTGCCACCAAATTTTATCGAAGGATTGGACGTATTTGTGGACACAACGGGGAGCCCGTCAGTAGTTGGAAGAGGACTTGAAGGGCTTGGCCATAACGGTTGCATGGTGCTGTTTGGAACAAGTTCAGGTGGGGGTTATCAGTTAACTGGGGATGTAATAACCAGCTTAGTTGAAAAAAATGCTACAATAATTGGCACAGTTGATGGGTCAAAGGCTCATTACATTGAGGCATTAAATTACCTTTCATCTTGGAAAGGGATGTTCCCAGGGGTCCTAGAGGATATAATAACCCAGGAAGAAGGCCCTGAGGGCAGCATTTCAGCATTGAACACGAAGGTTACTGGGGAAATCAAGAGAATTATCAAGTGGTCTAATTGACATAATTGTAGTGAACTACCCCGCCCTTGCGGACGGGGCTTCTGCCACGCCCGCTTGTTTGGAGCTTCTCGCTTCAACGGCAATGCTTGCTTTCACATGCGGAATACGCTTTATGTATTCGAGCATGCTACTTGTAGAGGCATAATCCTCTGCGAGCGTCTCGCCTAGGTTCCCTAGGCAAAGCCCTTCTTGCTT
>JARVJW010000062.1 GCA_029775955.1 Nitrososphaeria archaeon
ATAATTATAAAGGTATCACAATTAATTGTAATAATTTTTCAAATATAAAAAATTTTATATAAAAAATTTGGCCTTAAAATTCTTCCTCTTCGTCCCAATCCTCATCATCCATGTCCTCTTCGTCCCAATCCTCATCATCTAAATCCTCTTCATCTAAATCTTCATCTTCAGACATAATAGACCGCGTTTAGAGTTGACAGATTAGGCTCTTATAAACATTACGGTCAAGATGCTTTGTTGCATTAATTGATTATTCCCGGCCAATGAACAAATTAATTGTGTCCCTTTGTCCAGCTCGTGCCACCGTGATGCACCTACACAATATTATATGTGAACACCTTGGCTATTATTTCATTAAATATTCCTGCATCAAGCGCTGATGACACGTATTCTTTTAACAAACATCGCTTCCACATCTGTCCGTATCTATGCTTCCATGCAGTTGGATCATTGAGGAACTCCCTAACCACCTTTGACCTAACTCGATTTTCCAGTGAAGTTGGGCTTTATTACAGGCTCTGCGCCCATGGCCTGCACTGAAGTTATCCCTGGAGTCATAGGCCGAATCACCAAACACCTTATTCACTTTGCCAACAGTATCCATTGCACCGTTAACAAGCTTGCTGAACTCCTTCCCGTCAACGTTCATCTATTTGTTACCTACACGCTGGTTATTGTGCGCCTGCTTATATCACGAATACCATCTAGCCTTTGGATGACCTTATTGTTTCTGCTACAGTTGTAGCTCTAGTGAAGTAATTAAGCGTGGCCGCCGGAGACCTGTCCCATAGTACCGGATAGTACCAGATTTCAAGCCCGAGTTCGTCTGCAGCCCGCGCGGTCACAGACGATCTGTACAGATCCATGGTGGTCACTCTAACTGCATTACAGTGAAAACCTTTTTGATAATTTCGAGTTCACAGCGAGCAACTGCCGGTCAAAATGTGGCCTTCAGTTAAACGTCATCACCGCGCTAACATCATAACAGACCCGTTTCTGCCTCTTGCCTTGCCTAATCGTCCATACAACCTAAGGGTTTCTCTGGTCAAACAACTTGTAGCGTTATCATAAATGGACAGTCGTCCCCGGTCCTCGCTATTGTAGCGCACCTTTTTTGCAATGGCCGAACTTAAGAAAGTATCATACTTTATGCTGAAGTGTCAAATAAAAGAAGCTATCTATCTTTAGATGAATCGATTTTAGTCGCTATGACTGTTTCTTGGTAAAAACCTTTTCTGTAAAGGATCTCAAAGCCCATCTCTTCCAAATGTTTCCTGATCTCCTGTTTATATTTGGATTCAACATATACGAACGTGCCACTGGCACGTAGTACCCTGTGTACTTCTTCCAACCCGGTGTATATATCCTTAAGTTTTCCGAGGTGATGAAGTACCAAGTGCGCTACAACAAGGTCGAACGTACCATCCTGATATTGTAGATGAGTTGCATCTGCCTGCTGAATGTTAATCGTTTCGGGAACTTTACCAAACTTGTCTTCTAGGCGTTTGCGGGCAGTGGCCACCTGTTCCTGGTCGAAATCTGTAAGCGTTATTGATAGTGGATGAAACCGTTCATACAGTAAAGAAGAGAGGGCCCCGTTTCCGCCTCCCAATTCCAAAATTTTTGAACTATTATCCAAGTTCACTGTGCCTGACTCCTTTATCTTGCGAAGAAATTTTTCAAAATAACTTTCTCCCCTCCTGTTCACGAACCATTTCTCAATGGTGGATAGTTTAGCCATACCATAATTATATATACTGAGGCTAAATACCTTTTCTGGAAGTCTATAAAAATAATTTGCATGGTTAAAAGGGATCCACAGGCACTTGAAATAAGGCGAAGGATAAAGCTTCTCCTTTTAAAGACCCAGAGGGAAATGGCTAAAATTATTGGTGTAACGGAGCGCGATGTGGACAGCAAAGTGGGTGCATGGCGCTAATGCAGGCAAGCACAGGGGAAAGCTTACCTATTTGAATGACGGACAGAAGCTTGTTGAAGTTATCCTGAAGAGAAAGTTACAGGTTTAAAACTGACATTACTGGAAGGGTTGCCAGGGTAATATATGGAATGTTTGGCATAAAGTACCACCCAGACCATGTTTGGGAATATTTGCCCTGTCATGTAAGCATAGCAAGGGAAATGAATGAAGGGATGCAGTTAATGGCAGTTGACATCCTGCCATGTAATGCTAGCTGAAACAGTAGTACGCTTGTGGACAAGGTTGACTTTTCGCTGCTCATGCCCAACAAAGGGTCAACTCCTAGGATTGACGCAAACTGAACTGGAAGTTTTCAGCAATATATGGAATATCCCCATCGGGAAAACTGTATTTCATTATGTGTGATTACCCCATAAAGAGCGAGCAGGCAATCCTCAAGCAAATCCTCAGACATGTAGATGACCATGACGCTCTGAGATGTATTAGCACAGGTGTGAAAGAGTTTGCAAAGCAGAATGAAGGGAGGCTAACAACCTTCAGGCTACCCTGACCTTAACCCACTTTGGGCAAATAAATAGAACAAGATGAAAGGGTTCTGTCCAAATAACATCTATGAAAGCAAAACGTCAGGGCATTGGAAACACACTAGATTTGCTAACGTCGTTCTTCAAGACAAATTCATTACTGTTGTCAGTGAAGAATGAGTATATAATGTATTTGCTAATAATTAACTGAAAATAATAAATTTATACAATAAACCAAGGATAAACTGCTGTATGGAAGATAACGGAGGATAATTATAGCATCTAGATAAACAGGCAATATTTGAAACTTACAAAGCGTTAATATTTTCTGAATATTGAGCTTTAAGCTCTACATGCAAGGACAAAATGACATGCCTAAAGCATTAAATTTGCCAATATCAACTACAAGATATTATGGCAATGAATGAGAGAACATATTGGTTCAGACAGGCATACTTTTTTTATACTCAACTTGCAGCAGGCTCCCTTTTAGTTTTACCTTCAATTATGTTGCCAATTTACTTTAAAATTACAACATCTTTAGAGGGATATCTATTCTTTTTTGAATTTTTTGGTATGCTAATTGGTTCATTGCTTTTGCCAGGAACTTCAGATAAAATAGGCAGGAGACCTACACTGGCAACTGCTATAATGCTATATTCAGTCGGGTCATTCTTCCCTTATTTTAATCATTCATTCTATTTCCTAATTATATCTATGATAATAATGGGGGCCGGGATAGGAGCTAATGTACCTATTGTGAATGCCATGATGAATGAATTCTCTGACCCAACTGCAAGGGGTACTATAATGTCAATCGGAAACGCAATTTTTAATCTGGGATTTGTAATTATACCGCTTTTTTTGTTATTTGGGATAGCTAAGTTTGTATTTGCTTATGGATTAGTACAGTTAATATCAATTTTACCTATCGCATGGATTCCCGAAACAACTAAATTAAACAGTAAAGGCGGATTTAAGGCATTATATAAAAGTAATTATATAAAAAGGACGTTGTTAGTATCATTTGCTACATTTTTCGTATTTTTTTCTGCTTACGGCATAATAGACTGGTTTCCCACCTTAATATATAAGGGAATAATTGCAACACCAGCCCTGTTTCAGAAGGATTACATTATAATTGCTAATTTGGGGGCATTTTCTGGTGCAGCCCTCATGGCACCGTTTATAGATAAACTTGGCAGAAAACGACTCGGTGTACTAGTTAACCTTGTAGCTTGTATTGCAGAAATGTTTGTGGGGTTAATTTCTGGTAATTCTATTTTGCTAATTGCTGCATTGATTTTCTCTTCACTATTATTTATGGAGGGGGCACTAGCAATTGTAACTATTATATCTTCAGAGCTATATGGCTCAGAAATGCGGGGAAGAGGTTTGGGAAATTCCCTAGCATGGGGAAGAATAGCTGGTATGATATCCCCTTTGGTACTTGGTAGCATATTAGAAGAATTAAAAAGCCCTGCGGCGCCATTTTTTGTTATCTCCATTAGCTCTTTAGCTGCGATGAGTTGCTTTTTAATGCTTCCAGAAACTGCTTTGTTGCATTAATTAAAAGTTGTGCTAATTATTTAAAAATTAGGATAAATTGCCAATTTAAAATAAATAATTCCTTTAATTTAAATTTGAAACTATTAACAAATTAACTATTTTTTGATATATGCAACAAAGCATGAATTGCAAAACACTTATAAGAAAACAAAAGTACTGTTTGCACAAGGGAGTTCACGCCTACTAAGTTATCCAAAAAGTGAAAAACAGTAAAGACATCTAGATGCATGATAAGTGCATGAAAGACGTATTGTCTATGAAGCAAGAACCTCCAACCCTTTAGGGTGGAGAGTATGTCAGATACCGTATTGTTTATGGTACTTGAAGTTAATCAGAGGCTTTGGAACAACTTGTAATCTAACCTGTTTTGTCCTTAATTTTCCTAGGTTTTCGCCTGACTTTGCTGCCGCAATAAGGGCATATCTCAAACGGTCTTTTAAAATATCTGCCACACCCAGTACATCTATATGTCCACTGTATTATTTTTTTAATGCCAATAGTCTTTATTCCTTTGCATTTGATGTTGTTCAGGGCAAGGGCATTCTGCAGCTCATAATCGTCGGTTATTACCGTCACATCATATTTTTCACCTAGTTGCAACGCAAGCGCCATAATTGATATGTCGGCTTCTGCCAGCTTTGGGTTTGCACCTATAATATTTAGGGCCAACTTTAATACGTCCTTTTGAGGTTCAAGCACTTTCAATTTAGAGTTTTTTATGTAGCTGTTTACAATTAGTTTTTCATTTTCATTAACTACTTCATTTACGGCCTCATTTGTGGTGAACATGATTTCTGAATTAATTAAACTAATTCTGAACAGACCAGCCGAATCTAGAATATAAACTGGCAATAATCCTTTGATCTTATTTGAGCTCAATTTAAGCCTCGGGCGGGATTCGAACCCACGACCTTCGCCTTACCAAGGCGACGCTCTAACCAACTGAGCTACCGGGGCTTATATTATGCATGGCGATAAGGTCTTTCTTAAACGCTGCTAACTCTTGTGGTATTTTTAAATTTATTGGGTCCTTCAAACTTTTTCCGTTTACTTTCTTTATGTTCCAAACATAATGATTAAATTGTAGCAGCTTTTCCGTTAATTTAGCATAATCTTCATTCGACACCATCTCTAAAGGTGAGGGATATGACCCTTGATGTATATCTTCCCCGTAGATGTTTTTGTAAATGTAAAACGTTATAAACGGTATATATGGCGCCATTAATTTCAGAAGTGTTTTTAGAATAAGATTCATTGTATAAAAAGATGATGTTCTTTCTGCCTCAGTAAATTCGTCGTCGTTGTATATGCGTGGCTTTATCATTTCCAAATAATGGTCGGCAAAAATGAACCACGTGAAGTCCCTTATAGCTGTAAAGCTCTTGTTGAGCGCATATTTATCGTTATTATCATTCACATTAATCACTAATTTTCTCAATTCTGACAAAATCCACATATCTGTAGGCGTCAATTCAACTGTATTTTCAGCGCTAAATGATTTTACGAATTTGGATATATTAAGCAGCTTTGTAAGAAATTTCCCAGCTGACTCAATTCTGCTATAGGAGCATTTTACATCAGTCTGAGTTATGTCACCTTCAAGAAACACCCAAGACCTAAATGCTTCTGTCCCATACATTTTAATGATATACATGGGATCTATTATGTTACCTTTGCTTTTGCTCATCTTGAGTCCTTTCTCGTCAACCACATGCATATGTATCCAAACGTCTTTAAATGGTCGGTCTCCTGTTATCAAGTAGGATTTTAAAAGCGTAAAGTATAGCCAGCTTCTTACTATTTCCTTTCCTTGGGGCCTTAAGCTAACTGGGAAATTTTTTCTGAAAAATTCCTTGTTCCATAGGTAACCAGATATGTACATTGGAGTGTTGCTTGAATCAAACCACGTATCAAAAATTCTAGTTTCTCCCACAAACTCATTTCCCCCGCATTTTTGACATTTATCAGTTGGTGGCTTTTCAATCCATGGCCTATAATATTTCCCCTTTGGAGGTAAGTATGGCGACCCGCATTTTTTACAGTACCAAATAGGTATTTCTGTGCCGTAATATCTGCGCCTCGAAATTACCCAGTCATCTGTTAGAGAATCTATCCACCTTGTCAAAAGTTCAGAGCTTTCAGAAGCGTAAAACTGCATTAATGAGGAATATCTTTTTAACTCATCCTTAAAATTTACCTGCTTAAGGTAAAGCTCCTTGCGAGGAATGAATTCTATTGGTGTTTTACTTCTCCAGCAAATTGGCGTCTCATGCTTTATCTGTTCCTCCTTTACTATCAACCCCCTATTTTTTAAATCGCTCACTATAGCCTTACGAGCCTCCCTAACCTTCAACCCGCTGTACTTTCCTGCATTATCATTCATAAGACCATTCTCGTCTATTAAGAAAGTCGGTGTCAACCCAAGGTCCTTAAATACCATTATATCCCCCCTATCACCAAAACTGCAACTCATAACAAGCCCAGTCCCAAATTCCTGCTTTGCATATGGATGTGCAAAAATAGGCACTGTGTGGCCATAAATGGGCACCCTTGCCTGTTTCCCCTGTAAATGACTGTACCTGCCATCCTCCGGATTATAAATTATGGCTTTGCACGCGCCTAACAATTCTGGCCTAGTTGTAGCGACTATAATATCCGCACCCCCATTTATCTCAAACTTTATATAATAAAGTGCTGTGTTCCCTTCTTCATATTCAACTTCTGCATCAGAAAGGGATATTTTGCAATCTGGACAATAATTTGAAATTTTTTCACTTTCATATACAAGTCCCCGATTATAAAGTTCTATGAATGTTTCCTGAGTAAGCCTTCTAAATTCCTGATCATCAGTCTCATACATGGCTCCTAGCACATAATCCTTTTTATAATTATTGAAACTGATGCCTAGCCTCTTGAAGGAATTTACTGATTCAGAGCTGTATTTGTCGAGCATTTCTTTGCATTTAGATATGAAGATATCTCTTGGCGTATTCCTTACACTTAGTTTAAGCTCTTTTTCAACTTGTACCTCTATTGGCAATCCATTTCTATCCAGTCCCAGTGGGAATAGTACATCAAACCCCTGCATTCTTTTGTACCTTGCAATTGCATCCATGTAAACATAAGTATAAGCGTGCCCGATGTGAATGGGCATATTGACGTATGGCGGTGGGGTGTCTATAATATACTTTGGCCTATCATCATTTTTAAAAAGGTCATGGCCCTCCTTTTCCCATTCCGCCATTATTATGCTCTCAAGTTTTGGGTCCCACTTAGTTATTAATTCCATTTTGCCTGTACCTTTGTATCACTCCGATGCCACCAAAGCTTTTAAACATCACGCCAGGCTCTGACTTTGAGGAAACTATTTCCACCTTAGCGCCGATTTGATTGGCAAGATCCGATATATAATCTACCACATCCTCGACCCTTATTGACCATAAAGTTTTTCCACAGTTTGGGCATACTGCTTGATTTGCCTGAACCTTTTCCTGATACAGCTGAGATTCATTTGAATATTTTTCAACCTGATAACCGCAGCTTTTGCATGTAGCTTCAATTCTGTACATATCCAGATCCTCAGAAATTAAAATCAAATCGGCATTGCCCGTTTTTATGGCTTTTAATGAGGGGTTTAAACCATAAATTGCTAAGCCGTCTTTCTTAGTAGTTTCCATCATAAATCTTTCGATTAATCTTTTTTCCTTAACTAATCTCAAGTTTTCAATTAAGCTTTCGCCGCGTTCAAGGGTTTCCCTTACGCCTTCTTCCCCTGCGTAACCTGTGTCTACAAGCCCTATTACCAACTGCTTTAATCTATAATCTAGATAGTCCACTTTGTAGAAATCTTCCTTAGTCATGCCTGGGCCGCTTATTATAAGGGACTTTATTGTGTATTTGTCTATAAAGATTGACTTGGCATGATCAGCTACCCTGTGAAAAAAATCGTTAATCTCATTCTCCCTGATTCTTTCGAACCTTCTTGCAGATTGCCCCCCCTGTCTGTGCTTGCTGCCCACTCCGCTAGTTATTACCTCAACGGTCTCTGACCTATCTCCAGAAATTATGCCAAAGCCAGCTTCGGATGTATCAACGGATATTACCCCAATTAGTTCCTCTTCCCTTAGTAACGATTTTAAAATATCGATATGGAAATGATCATCGCACCGATATAGGTATGTTAAAACTGGCCTGGGGGGGACTATTTCATAATATTTCATTTCTTCGTCTACTGGGTTTTCCTCCGAGGGCACGTAGCCACAGAAAATTATTATGCCAGTATCAGAAAATTGCTTAAAAAGCCTGAGCCTTTGCATTATATGCGTTAATGCGTCCTGCACATGTGTTCGCGTTTGATCGCTTTTTATATTTGATGCCGTCCCATATTCATCCCTTAGCTGGTTTATTACATCATAAACTGGCCTACGGGGGGGAACATAAAGTGAAATGAGCTCGGTTCCCCTTCCTGCAACATTTCCCAGCTCTTTAAGTAACCTTTTAATCTTATATAGGTTTACTGAATTATATTCTTCCATTATAGCAAACCTGTGTTTCTTAATTTAAAATATTTTTTATATAATCCTTAATATATACTATTGCAGGTAATGTTTAATGAGGTATATAATCAAACTTTCTGGAAGCATATTGGATAGTAAGGAAAATCTTATAGAACTCAAAAAAATTTTGAACGAAATTAAAGTTATAACAAAAAATGGAAACAAAGTTGGGCTTGTCGTAGGGGGTGGTAGGAGGTCCAGAGAGTTCATTGAAACTGGCAGAATGTTTAATCTGTCTGAATCTGAACTGGATCAAATAGGCATAGCGTTGACCCGCATTAATGCCATGGTCGTTATTGGCGCTCTATATGACCTTGCTTATCCGCGCGTAGTAAGTGATTTTGAGGATGCAGCTATGGCCTGGAATGAGCAAAAAATTCCTGTTATGGGAGGACTGACGCCAGGCCACAGCACAAATGCAGTAGCTGCCTTGCTAGCCGAATATACAAGGGCCGACCTGCTTATAAACGCCACAAAGGCTGGAGGGGTTTTTGACAGGGATCCAACAAAATATCCTAATGCTTTAATGTTGGAGAATGTTTCTATCAAAGATCTTAAAAAAATCATCAGTTCATCATTTCAGGCCGGAAAGTATGAGCTTATGGATGAGGTGGCATTAGGCATAATAGAGAGATCTAAAATACGAACAAAAATAATAGGTGCAGATGCGGTATCTTTGAGGAAAGCCTTAAAAGGCAAGAAAACAGGCACGTATATTGTCTTTGAGTGAAAAAAAGAGAAAGGTCAAAGAGGCAGTTTTGATTCCGCCTCATACACATTGCAAAGTTTGTGGGAAGGCGATTCCTGAAGGTCAAATATATTGCAGTAAGGAATGTAGAGAAAAGGATCTCAATCGGTCAAAGAGGGACAAAAGGACAATGTGGATATTTTATGGGGTATTTATGGCAATACTGGTGGTAATGCTTATTGTGGCTTATACTTTTAAATGACTACATAGCACACTTGCAAATTTAATGCGACCCCTAATCGTTTTAGCAATGTTAGCTTTTTATTGTTTTTAAGCGTATATTTGCTGCGCCACTAGATTTACTTTATATCACCCATTTTTCTTATTCCGACTATGTCTGAATTTCCCGCAGGAAGCGCTTTTTGAAACTCTTCCATTGCAGGCACTTTCCCGTATACTGAAATTAGCATTTTAGATATCTTTTTCGCGGCATCGGATTGCTGCAGCCTTCCTGGGATTATTTCAATAAACCACTTGCAGTGACTTGATGCAGACGGCAATGGAGCTGATAACACCTTTAAAGAAGATTTAATTTCAGTAAGCCCTATTCCAAGCTGGAGTTTAACTCCCTTGATGTAATTTTTTTTCCCCGTCAAAATCGCGCCCCCCTTGGGCAAAAATTCACCGGACGGAGCAGAAAACTTGACTTGCTCTGGTGTCACATAGTAAACGTCTGCAGAAGACAGGCCAGCCCTCCATGCCCTGCTAAACGATGCAGTGGCAATGGCGGCCTCCATAACCGATTTTTCGTCGGCGTTGCCTGGTATTAAAAAGAACGGTGATCCCTGAATATCTGCATGAAAAACCAGATCGTTAGGCTTCATTATTTTTTTTAAAAGTGCTTCATTGCTGCTTGAATCTCTGCCACCCACCGCCAATAATCCATTTGAAGTTATGAACCATCTATACTTCTCGTACCACTCCCTACTTATTACTTCTTTATATTTGATCGAGCTCTTTTCTTTCACGCCGATTTGTGAAATAGATTTTTTTAACCTTTTGGCGCCTTCTTCAAATGCTTTTGCCTCTTTGTAGATTTCTGATGCAATAGCAGCAGGTGTTTCACCTTTTATAGTCTTGCCGTTTATAACTATTGAATCATTTTTAATTTCAGCATTTAATTTGGTTATCAGATCATTTATTGATTTCGAATCATATTTCATTATTGCACTTGCAAGCTCCCTAAGCGCTGCTGCCCTTTCTTGATATAGTTTTTCCAGTTCTTGCTGCTTTAAAATTCTTTCTTGGTTTATATCTTTAGTTTCAAACATATACTTATCAAACGCTTGTTTGAGTCCTTCTTCAAGTCCCTCGTATTTTATTTCTTGATATTGTGACAAATGGCCTAGTTTAATCAAAGAGTAAATGTTTTCGTTGTTTTTATATTCATATATGGCGTTTGACTGATTTACTTGCTCAATAATTTGCCTCAAGGATTCCATAATTTTTTCCTTTTCGTCATATCCTATATTTGATGCTTTTTTTTGGGAGTCCACATTTGATATAAAAAAAATTTCATTCATAAGTTTTCTAGAAATTGACCAGTTATATGCCATGTGCTTGGCCAAAGGTACATCCTCATCATACGGCAACGGTTTAAAATCAATGATTGGGGTTCCCTTGGGCTTTGGAAGAACATATTTTTGGCCTACTTTTATGCTACGCAATTTAAATTCTTCTTCTCTCAGAGCGCATGATGTGATCAAATCTTCGTCTGTACATATAATATTCCCGTTACTAAATATTTCAAATATTATATTTCCGCCGACCAGATTTAAAAGTATTATTCTTTCCCCCTTTACAGTTTTTATAGAATTGATTTTTCTACCCTCTGCAAATCGCCTTAATTGTGTCAGAAATTGAGTCCCTGACCTTTCTTTTAAATATCGGTCTGATAGCCAAATCCCAATTTTCAAGTTAACATTTAGGGAACTCGCGTGTTCGCCCTTTAACAAAAAGGAGTATCTGTATTCGTCACGTGAGTAAATGTTATTAATGAACATTCCACCTATCAAATGGTTGAGCCTATCAGCGATGACCGCTAGTTCCAAATCGGACAAAAAATCCATAGAAAAAAGAAAAGAACGTCTACTTTATAAATTGTATTGGATACGCACTTTAATATCTGTAATTTCAGGCGTGGTAAGTGGATATTTTTACGTTAAGGGAGTTTTTATTTTACCTGATTTTGTTCCTGTAATATTTTACCTTGCAACTATTTTATTGCTGACAAATCAATCATATAAAAGTACCTTAGGAACTAAAAAACTAATATATCATGGCATAGGTACTTACATCATTTCGTGGCTTGTGATCTATATGCTAAGTATAACGCTTATATCAGCGCTTTGACCTGATGTGTCGAAATCA
>JARVJW010000147.1 GCA_029775955.1 Nitrososphaeria archaeon
AGCAAACACGATTATATAAAACTCCAAAAATATGTAGAATATAAGTCTGCATGGAATGGGTATGAGACAGTATTTGTTGATGCCTATGGTACATCAAAAACCTGCTCCAGATGCGGGTATTATAATAGAGACCTAAGAGGGGCAAGCACATTCAAATGCCCAAATTGCGGGCTTATAATCGATAGGCAGAAAAACGCATCAATAAACATATGAAACAAATTCCTTAGTATGTGGGGAGTTATGGGTTCCCCCCGAAAGGAGCCAAGCTCGATGAGTTCTCCGATGAACCCAGAGGAGGATAAGAGCGATGAGGCTCAGGAACTGAGTATGGATTCCATACATATTCATACTTAATTTAGAACCCCTTCGTAACTTACTAAATTACTCTTCACTGTTTTATATCATTACTATTATCAATATGCTTAGCATATATTTATAATGATTTATGAATGATATAATATCCGGTTTGTAAATGTCATATTGTTTTTACTAGGCAATTATAAATACCGCAAAAAATTTATCCAGCACTTAAGACAAAATTTATAAAGAATATAATTTAGGTTACCATGACAAAAATTGAGTGAAAAAAAGCAGAACCCATGGGAAATGGCGCTTTCACAATTCAAGAAGGCGGCAGATATAATAAATTTGTCAGACGATTTAAGGGACGTGTTATCAGTTCCTCAGAGAGAGATACATGTTGCGGTTCCAGTAAAAATGGATAACGGAAAGATTAAGGTCTTTACAGGATACAGGGTGCAGCACAACAATGCACGTGGGCCATACAAGGGAGGGATAAGGTATCATCCAAACGTATCAATAGAAGAAGTTAAAGCGCTGTCAATGTGGATGACCTGGAAAACCGCAGTGCTTGACTTGCCGCTTGGTGGAGCAAAGGGAGGAATAATATGTGACCCCAAAGCGTTATCAACAGGAGAAAATGAACGCCTTACCAGGAGATATGCATACGCAATCTCAAAATTTATAGGACCATATGAAGATGTTCCAGCACCAGATGTTTACACTACACCACAGCACATGGCTTGGATAATGGATGTGTACAGCGCACTTGTGGGGCACTATGAACCGGGTGTTATAACAGGAAAACCAATTGAATCAGGCGGAAGCCTAGGCAGATCTAATTCTACTTCCCGCGGAGTTGCAATAACAGTTGCAGAAGCAGCTAAACACATGAATATAAAGCTCAAGGATGCATCGGTTGCAATACAAGGATTCGGCAATGTGGGATCCAACGCTGCCATTATAATGTCACAGGAATATGGAATGAAAATCGTAGCAGTAAGTGACTCAAAGGGGGGTATATACAAGAAGGATGGATTAAACGTCAATTCAGTGCTTAAAGAAAAGGAAAAGAGTGGTACAGTTACAACACTAAATAATGTGGATAAGATTACAAATGAAGAAGTTCTTGCACTTGATGTGGACGTACTTGTCCCCGCCGCATTAGAAGAAGTTATAACTGAAAAAAATGCAAATAAAATAAGGGCAAAGATAATCAGCGAAGGAGCAAATGGTCCAACAACTCCAGAGGCTGACGAAATATTATATAAAAAGGGTTCATTAGTGATCCCTGATATATTAGCAAATAGCGGAGGGGTTACAGTAAGTTATTTTGAGTGGGTGCAGAATCTGCAAAGATTATGGTGGAGTGAAGAGGAAGTAAACAAGATGCTCACAGAAAGGATGACCAAGTCTTTTAATGATGTTTATGAGGCGGCGAAAAAATATAAAATAGACATGAGGACAGCTGCGCTTACATTAGCAGTCAAGAGGGTTTCAGATGCCGTAATGGCAAGAGGAATATGGCCATAAAATAACAATTAAATACCTTTTTTTTGTTTATTTGTTATAAATATTTTTAAAGGTCTTTAATTTCTAAATTTTAATTATGGTATTAGAAGAAAAATTCGGAGAATCAGAAAATGAAAATGTTAAATTTGTAAGGCAAACTAGGAGCATATGTCCAGAGTGCAACAGAATAATCGATGCCACAATATTTGAAAGGGGGGGCAAAGTTTATATTGGTAAGACATGCCCCAAGCACGGCTATTTTGAAGAAGTGTATTTCAGTTCTTATTCCATGTATGAAAGATTTTCTAGTTATGCACAAGATGGTCGTGGAATTGAAAATCCAAAAATCATATCTGAGGGCATAACATGCCCTGCAAGCTGTGGTTTATGTTCTAATCATCTCAGTCATACTGCTTTAGCTAACATTGTGTTAACAAACCGTTGTGACCTAAATTGTTGGTATTGCTTCTTTTATGCAGAAAAAGCGGGTTACATCTACGAGCCAACTATAGACCAAATCAGGAGAATGGTAAGGAACATGCTTGGTGAAAAACCAATACCCGGTGTGGCTGTGCAACTTACAGGCGGAGAACCCACTATGAGGGAAGACCTCATTGAAATTATAAAAGCAATAAAGGAAGAGGGGTTAACCCACATTCAGTTAAACACAGACGGTGTAAACCTATCAAGAAAACCAGAACTAGTTAAAGCAGTGAGAGACGCAGGGGTAAATACACTATATGTCAGCTTTGATGGTGTAACCCCCAAATCAAACCCAAAAAATTACTGGGAAATACCAGGATTGTTAAAGAATTGCAGGGATGCCAATCTAGGATTGGTGCTAGTGCCCACCGTAATAAATGGCATAAATGACCATGAAGTTGGGGATATGCTGCGCTTTGCATTCCTTAATATGGACATTGTTAGGGGTTTAAATTACCAGCCAGTTTCACTGGTAGGGCGCATCCCGAAAAGGGAGCGCGAAAAGTTCAGAATAACGATTCCAGATGTAATAGGAAAAATAGAGGAACAAACAAGGGGCACGGTAAAGTCAGACGACTGGTTCCCGATTCCTGCTGCAATGCCATTTTCCAGATTTATAGAAGCATGGACCGGCCAGTTAAAATATGAATTAAGCACTCACTTTGCCTGTGGTGCAGCCACATACATATTTAACGATGATGGAAGGATGGTGCCAATTTCTAGATTTGTTGATGTTGATGGGTTACTGAAATTCTTAGATGAAAAGGCAGAAAAAATAGAGCGTGGTGAAAACAAATATATAGTAGGCTTATCAGTGATAACAAATATTTCAAAATATATTAATAGGTCTAGGATGCCTAATGGATTAAACCTAGCACGGATGTTGACAAACGTGATAGTAAAACATGATTATTCCGCCTTGGGTGAGCTTCAGATGAAATCATTGTTTGTAGGCATGATGCACTTTCAGGACAAATATAATCACGACGAAGAGCGTGTTAGGCGTTGTGACATCCATTATCTAACACCTGACGATAGGATAATTCCCTTCTGCACATTTAATGTAATACCTGAATGGTACAGGGATAGGATTCAGAAAAAATACTCCGTTACAATTGAGGAATGGGAAACACGTACCGGAAGAAAACTCAAAAACGACTACTATGTAAGGCCCAGTTTCAGTCATGAGGAAGGGGAAGACCTGTTTAAAAAAATGGGCATAGATAAAGCATCAATTAAGGAAGCATAAAAATAGGAGACCTTATATTTTAATAGTTATTATTAAATGATATGGTAAAGAGAAAATTTATTATAGACCTAGATGGGGAGAAGGTGGAAATAGAAGGATACGACCCTAAAAAGGCATTGATTCGTTATTTAATGAAAAAGAGGAGAAGCATGCTTATGACAAAGGATAAAGAAAAGGTTGAAAAAATGTGGGAGAAGGTTCCTTCGAACGCTTCGGTTTCTGGCGCAAGATCAGAAAAGAACTACAAAATTACTTGGAAAAGGCTTGGAGAGGGGGAGCTGGCTGGAGCCCGATTTGTATTTGAACTTCAGGAAATTTAGAATCATAACCGTGATTAGCGCCATTCAGACGCATTTCCACATGGGCAGGTTTATTGCTCATGCGGACCATGACAACAGATGATTGAGTTAGGTTACGATTTCTGTTAACCGTGTTAACATACACCTTAAGTTATCATCTTTGATATGCTCCTTGGGTGCAACCTTATATCTCGTCCGCAAAAGCTTTCGGAAATGCCTTATCGTGTTACATTCATTATTTTTCCTTCCGTATGCGGAAGATTTCTCTCGATACCATATTTCTCATATACAATGTTTCATGCTTTCGCCATCCAGAAAAGAACATTTGCTTGTATAGCTTTCATTCTGTATGATCACCTTGATTCCTCTGCTCTGTATTGTATTTGTGTTGAATGGAATCTGTACAAAGTTCTGATTGTTCTTCTTTCACATGCTGGCAAATTGTTTCCATCATTATTGTGACCTAAGACAGTTGTGTCGATGCTCTTTGCATAAGCTACTATAGCTTTCGAGGCCTTATGGTTAATAACCTCATCAAGCATCTCGAAAAATATTTTTCAAATGACTGAATAAATTGCATATCCATCATAAAGCACTATTGCGTCTACTGCATCTGATTTTTAAATCATTCTTATGTTTTGGATGCACATGCATAAATGGCTGTTTTTTTCTTATTCAGAATTTTGTGAGCTTATTATAATTGTGCATTTTGTTCGGCATTACGGTGTAATGTATTTTCCCGTCCACACGAAGTGTTTTTCTAGATATCTGCAATAGGTTCAGAACTTTAGCTTTTGTAGTTAATACATATTAATTATATCAGGTTATTACTTTTATTGAATTATAGCTACAGATAAATTACCATCAATTGGCACAGTAGAATTTTTTGTAAATCTTATTCATAATCCTTAAATTGCGCCAAGATTTCATATTATGGTATTGGACGAAAAAATCCGGGCACTAATATTTACTGGAATAGGGCACTACCTAAACGACACTTTTTTGGTTTTACTGTCAATCCTGATAGTTTATTATCTAGTTGAAGGGATATCCCCTGTTTTTTTAGCTATAGCAAGTGCGGTTTATGGTGTAATTTCCGGACTACTAAGTGCACCAATTGGAGGTTTAGCTGATAGGAAGCAAAATTATGCGGAACTCATGTTTTTTGGTTTTTTTCTCATTGGAATGTCAAATATCTTATTTGCAGTTTCATTTTTAGTGTATAAGCTTTATTTTATAGCAGTGGGATCGGTTATGCTTGGAAGTGGAGCCGCATTCTATCATCCATTAGGGGGATCTATACTGCAAATAAAATATGGGGGTAAAGAGGCACCCAAAGCCCTTGGCATAAATGGGTCACTTGGGAGCCTTGGACGAGCAATATCGCCAACACTTTTAGTGCTTTTGTTGACATTTTTGGGCAAAGTTAGAGGTATGTTAGTTGTGTCAATATATACATTTGTGCTCGGAATAATTGTATATCTGGGGCTGAGGGGGCTCACAATTATAGTCTCAGGAGATAAAACAAAAGCCGTTAAGAGCTCTATTCGCAAGTACACATATCTGTTACTGCCTTTATCAATAATGATATTTGTAAGGTCCATGTTTACGTTTGGAGTAATGATGTATATACCATCCTATATGACATATTTATATAAATCAACAATTGTCATGGGCTTGGTCCTGACTGTAAGCTATTCTATGGCAATATTTGGTCAGCCATATTTTGGCAGGATAACATCGAGTTTAGGTGGAAGAATGGTACTCATAATCACCACAGTGGGTGCAACGGTGTCATTTTTGCTTTTTATTCTTTTAAAAGGTTTCTATGTGCAGATCATACTTTTTGCCATATACTCTTTTTTTGCTTATAGTGGATTTCCAAATCTGCTCGGTTATGTAGGACAGGTTGTTGATCGTGGTGCCCTAACAAGGGCAAATGGCATTGTTTGGGGAATAGGTAATTCGGTTGGAGGAGCCATTGGGGTCCTTTTAGGTGGATCGCTAATAGCGTCTATAGGGTTAGAGGCCGTTATGTGGGTTTTTGCAGCAATAGCAGTAGCATCGACGGCATTGCTTGCTATACTTCCAAAACAACGTGGCGCATGAGGAATTATTATGCACAGATTGGTTCATTACTCACATATGTGGGTCATTTAGGTAGGCAGAGAACAGCTCTATTATAATGCTATACACGCTTCTGGACCAAGTGGACTATTCAAACTTGAGGCCAGTTTTCAGACATTTATCAAAAGCGAGCGGGAAAACCCACACCTTTTGAGGGTGGGAGGATGTCAGGCATTATTACATACAGGAAAATTGAGCAGCGTTGATTCTCTAAGAATGCTTTTAAGATGGTAATTTAAAAATTAAAATTGTAATGCCACGCGATAGTAAGGAAGAGGATCTGATAAGTATGGTATACAAGCTGGTGCTGGAGAGTGGGGATGGGGGCATACTGCAAAGTGAGCTTTGGAAAAAACTCAGTTTAACAAGCAGGGACGGTTCTAGAATCGCCACAAGGCTTGAGAAGCGCAAACTGATAAAAAGAGAAAAGGTCTTGGAGGAAGGAAGGTGGACCTACAGATTAAAGTCCTTAGTTGTACCATTGAGTTTAGAAAGCATAGCTGATGCCCCATGCATAACATGCCCACTTTACTATAAATGCTATGAGGATGGCGCAGTATCACCGAGGACCTGCACAAAGATAGAAAGGTGGGTTGTCACAGAATACCAGAGGGCTATAAATGTTAACAGTATAAGTGTAGGGGAAATAAATGAGGCCAGATGAAGCTAAAAGTGATTATTATAGAAGATTGGCTAAAAAGACAGGATATGTTAGCAGGGCCGCGTTTAAACTGATCGAGCTGAACTCAAAGTATGGGATCTTTTATCCAGGTCAAAAGGTGTTGGACTTAGGCGCATCCCCAGGTGGATGGTCTCAGGTGGCTTCTAGGGCGGTAAGTAAGGAAGGGGAAGTTATAGCAATAGATGTCAGGCCAATCAAGATCAATCTGGATAACGTCAGTTTTATTAAAATGAACCTGAAAGAAGAAAAGCCTTCGCTAAAAGGTGAAGACGTCGTACTTTCAGACCTTTCACCCCAAGTCAGTGGTATTTGGGAATATGATCAGGAAATACAGTGGAGCTTGACGGAAAAAGCCCTTGAAATAGCAGAAGAAAGCCTTAACCGAGGCGGAACATTTGTGTGCAAGGTTTTTGACGGCGAGGGAGTAAAGCGTATTATGGATAGAGCTGAAAAATCATTTACATTTGTAAAACTGACAAAGCCTAAAGCAAGCAGAAGGCAAAGCAGTGAGCTCTACCTTGTATGCAAAAACTTTTTAAAGCATAATTCAGCCACTAATCTAAATGAATAATAAATTATTTGCCAATGAGAATTATACAAAAATATTTGAGCTATTAAAAGAGCATCACAAATGGTTTTCAGAGTCGCTTACGCTAATAGCATCCGAGAATATAATGAGTGATGCTGTTAAGGAAGCAGTCGTTTCTGACTTGATGTCCAGATATGCTGAGGGTTGGCCAGGCGATAGGGTTTATGCTGGGTGCAAGTATATTGACCAAATTGAGCTGAACGCCATAGATCTGGGAAAGAAGCTATTTGATGCAGAATATGTTGACGTAAGGCCAATAGCTGGCGTTACAGCAAACCTTGCTGTTTACACTGCATTTACACAGCCAGGTGATACAATCATATCCTTGGCCATCCCTAATGGAGGGCACATAACTTATGGTAAAAAGGACCTTGGAGGTACAGCCGGTGCCGTGCGAGGTCTGAACGTTGAGAACTTTCCATTTGATCCAGCGGAAATGAATATAGATGTGGATAAAACAAAGAGCCTAATAGGCAAACTAAAATCAGATGGCAGAAAACCAAAAATGGTCATATTTGGTGGATCCCTTTTCCTTTTTCCACATCCATTAAAGGAATTGATTCCATTCCTTAAGGCAGAAGGAATTACTGTAATGTATGATGGTGCCCATGTTATGGGGTTAATAGCAGGAGGGAAATTCCAGCAGCCTCTAAAAGAGGGAGCAGATGTAATGACTGGCAGCACTCACAAAACGCTGCCAGGGCCCCAGGGAGGCTTAATAGTTAGCTATGATAAATATGCTGACGCTCTGAAAAGTGCTGTGTTTCCTAGTAACGTTTCAAATCATCATCTGCACCATGTTGCTGGTAAGGCAATTACCTTTGCCGAAATGCTAAATTTTGGGGAAGATTATGCGAGTGCAGTAATTGATAACGCAAAAAAACTCGCTGAAGCCCTTGCAGCTAAAGGCCTTACTGTTCTTGGCGAAAAACAAGGCTACACAAAATCTCATCAAGTCGTAATAGATGTTTCAATGTACGGTGGAGGAGGCGTAATAGAAAAGGAACTTGAAGATTCAAATATAATAGCTAACAGGAACCTTATACCTGGTGATATAAAAGCAGGAAGGCACTTCCGTAACCCAGGCGGATTAAGAATGGGTGTGCAGGAAATCACAAGACTTGGCATGGGATTAAATGAAATGGAAGAAATTGCCAATATTCTCTATTTGGTCATAGTTAAAAAGGAAGACCATAATATAATCAAAAAAAGAGTAAAGGAACTTAAAAACGAATTCAGCAATGTGAGGTATACATTTGAAAGTAACAGAAAAGCGTATGAATACATAAAAATAAGGACCTGACCTTTTTAAACAAGATATTAATTATTATAATAAAACACTCACATAAACCTTAAGATGCACGCAGTGAGATGTTTAGATGTTGAGAGAATTCGATCCGTGGGCCACTTCAGACATAAAGGATTATGATAAACTAGTCGATGAATTTGGGATATCAAGGTTGAGTGATGACTTGGCTAAAAAATTAAATGATAATAAATATGTCAGAAGGGGGTTAATAATAGGGCATCGGGAATTGGACCTGTATTTAAACCACGCGGAAAGTGGCAAGAAGATATCAGTGATATCAGGCATCAAACCGACAGGCATATTTCACTTGGGCAGCATGATAACAGCGGAACAGATGGTTTACTTCCAGAAAAAATTCTTCAATTCAGCACTATATTATTCAATAGCAGATTTGGAAGCATATATGGACAACGGGCAGGACCTGGTAACAAGCAAAAAGCTGGCAATAGAAAATGTGGCAGACATGCTTGTCATGGGAATGGATCCCAAGAGGAGCGTAGTATATATGCAATCAAGTGCACTTTTAGTTTCAGATCTTGCATTCATCTTTTCAGATGACGTAACTGTAAACATGTTGCAGGACATATATGGGGAAAGGCGGTTTTCCCTTTATCTTTCTGCGCTTGTGCAATCAGGCGATATTTTTCTACCCCAAACTAAAAATTTTGGTGGACCAAATCCCGTTCTAGTGCCCGTGGGAGCTGACCAAGATCCACACATAAGATTGAGCAGAGACCTTGCATTTAAGCACCGAAACGATTTTGCTTTCTTTCCTCCATCTTCCATATATCATAAACTGATCAGGTCACTCAGTGGAGACGAAAAAATGTCCAAAAGAAATCCGGACAGCATGATAACGTTGGCAGATAGTAAGGCTGACTTAAAGCGTAAAATTATGGCAGCATTTACTGGCGGAAGAATTACAATTGAAGAACAGAGAAGGTTGGGGGGAGAGCCTGATAAGTGTCCAGTATTTGACCTTTATTTGTACTTTGATGATGATGATAAAGAAATAAGTAAAGTCAGGTCAGAATGTCTAGCTGGACAAAGGTTGTGTGGTGAATGCAAACAACAGGTTCTAGAAATGGTAAATTTAAACATCGAAGAGCACCAATCAAAAAAAATTAAAATGTTGGATCTGGCAGATGACATGATTCAAAAAGGCAACGAATTAGTTAAGAATAATAACTTATAGGTAAAGAATATGGATAGCTTATCATTGCACCCATTGGAAAAAAAGCTGGTTAGGGCATTGCTAGAGGGTGGCGAGGAAAATATAGAAGATGCCGCCTCAGCCGCTGGAATCAGCATTGATCAGGCCCGCAGAGCTGTAGAGTGGCTCAAGGCAAAGGGGCTTATCAGCATTGAGGAAAAGAGGGAAAAGTTGCTAATGCTGGGCGAAAGTGGGAGAAAGGCGCTTCTTTATGGGTTTCCAGAAGAAAGGATAGCTAATCTTGTGATTGAAAAAGGCAAAATGAGCGTGCAGGACCTGAACAAATTGATGGATGAAAACGAACTTAAGGCAGCCATCGGTAGAGCCATAAAAAATGGGTGGATAATAATAGAAAATGGAGTGGCAATAGCTAAAAATAAGGAAAAAGTGAATATTGAAAAAACATTGCTTGATAAAATTTCAAGTGGCACAGTAATTGAAAGCCAGTTAAATAAATCTGAGTTAAACATGCTTAAGGAGCTTCTCAGGCGCCCAGGATACATTGAATACAGGGATTTGATTGAAACTTACATAGCTTTAGAAAAGGACGCCGCGAAGAATTTGCCAGACTTGAATGTAGATGAATCCACAACTCTTACTGCTGAGATGATATCTTCTGGCAAATGGAAAGACATTTCTTTTTCCAGACTCGATATATCAGCTCCTGCACCCCCTGCTTTCGTAGCAAGGATTCATCCTCTTTCAGAGCTAATAGAAAACATTGAGGAAATAATGGGTTCCCTGGGATTTGAGGAGGTTGAAGGCCAGATTGTTAGGTCATCATTCTGGAACTTTGACGTGCTTTTCACTCCACAAGACCATCCAGCCAGGGATATGCACGACACATTTTATGTTGAAGGATTAAAGCTTTATGAAAATGACAAACAGCTGGTTGACAGGGTTAGGGAAACGCATCAAACCGGCTGGGTCACAGGGTCAACTGGCTGGAGATACAATTGGAACCCAGATATGGCATGGAAGGCAGTTCTCAGAACACACACAACTACTATTACAGTAGAGCAGCTGTATAAAACAAAGAAGGGCAGAATTTTTACTGTGGGTAGAGTATTTAGAAATGAGAAACCTGACTTCAAGCACCTAGTCGAACTTCATCAGTTAGATGCTGTAGTTGCTGGGGAAGAGGTCAGCATATCAAGGCTGATGGGCTTCCTTACTGCATTTTACAATAAACTGGGCTTTAAAAAGGTAAAGTTCTGGCCAACTTTCTTTCCCTATACAGAGCCTTCCATGCAATCAATGATATACTCGGAAAAACTTGATGATTGGATTGAACTTTGTGGAATGGGAATATTTAGGCCAGAAGTAACAAAACCGCTAGGCATAGATGAACCAGTTATGGCATGGGGAATGGGGTTGGAAAGGCTGGCGATGTTGATATATGATATAGATGATATAAGGGAATTATATGAAAACAAGCTTTCCTTACTGAGAAATTACAGACCATTTTTAACAGGATTGTAATTATCAAACATGCCGTTTCTGAAAGATTTTAATTTTTTATAACCATCATTCGGAGCGTTGACCTTCAAGCCCGCTCTGGCCACTTTAGGCTCATGGCCGGTGTACAGGTATTCATCCTTCAAAGAAGGCCATCCGCACTCACGGGTAGCCGCAGGGTTATGGCAAGTGAGGCCAGCCTATTGGTCAATGTCACAGGTTTCGCATTTCGACATCAAGCAGTCAGCTTATCACCACAGACAGGACACTCTGAAGTCCCTCTTGGGTTCACATAAACTGTCTTGAATGAGGACTTGTATTCAATCATCTTTTGGTAAAGC
>JARVJW010000077.1 GCA_029775955.1 Nitrososphaeria archaeon
GCCTGCGCTGAAAGGGACTGATACACAGAGCATTTCTAACATAGCGCACATACAGAACGACTTAGGGAGGAATAGCCTGCAGAAGCACAACAAACAGAAGAAGTACAGGAAACTGCGCCAGGCCAGAGGTAGGCAAAAGAACCGCATCAATGATTTGCAAAAGCTACGGAGATGGTAAAGGAAAACCCAGGCGCATCGTTTGTCTTTGAAGACTTGGACTAGTGGAAACAATAAGGGCAGGAAGTTCAGGACAAAGTTGAACAAGTGGCCATACAGGCTTTACCAAAAGATAATTGAATACAAGTCCTCATTCAAGACCGTTTACGTTAACCCAAGATAGACTTCAGAGTGTCCTGTCTGTGGTGATAAGCTGAAGCACCCGGCTTGGAGGATATCGAAATGCGAAACCTGTGGCGTGGACTACGACAGGCTGGCCTCACTTGCCATAACCCTGCGCCTCTGCGGCTACCGTGAGTGCGGATGGCCTTCTTTGAAGGATGAATACCTGTATACCGGCCATGAGCCTAAAGTGGCCGGAGCGGGCTTGAAAGTCAACGCTCCGAATGAAGGTTATAAGAAATTATAACCTTTCAGAAACGGAATAGGCTGCTTTGTTGCATTAATTAAAAGTTGGGCTAATTATTTAAAAATTAGGATAAATTACCGATTTAAAATAAATAATTTCTTTAATTAAAATTTGAAATTATTAACAAATTAACTATTTTTTGATATATGCAACAAAGCAGAATAGGCAAATAGTTTTTAAGCCAGCTGGTCTTACGTTCTGTTAACCTTCACTGTCATAGGGATCTGCCGGGGTCCCCTAACCTGGTATGGGGCAGGCCTGCTAAGTCTGTGGGCGAAAGCCCATGCGGGTTCAAATCCCGCCCCCGGCGCCTTTTTAACAGAGGGGAAAATCCCGCTCTATGGGTTGAATGAAAGCTAACTGAAAAGCATATAGTGCTTCCTTGGAGAACAATATTCCTGATGGAAGGCTCTCGGATTGAGAGTGTGTATAAAGGCGTTCCTATGGTTTGCTATTCATCTGACCATGCCAAAAGGTCTCTTCGGGGATGGTCGCGCACAACATACATTCGCAAGAAGGGAAGCCTACACGCGTTAGCGGTGGGAGGCACATCACGATGATATGTAACCAAGCTTCGTCGTCCTGTGAAAGTGCCCCTTTTTAAGTGCAAACCCTCTCATGCTTGCGTATATTGCAAATGGAACAAAAATAAAGTATAGCGCTTCTGATAAAACAGCAACGAGGGGATTTACGCCCATTTTTAATGTTGATGCCACCATAGTAACGAACCCCGATACCAAAGTGAATACGCTCACTGGGATTAACACAAGCTGGAAGGCTACGTTATTTAAAGCTAAATATGCCCCCATTACTGTTGATATAATCAGGAGCAACATAATAAGAGGTGAAAACCCAGTCATTATTATATCAACTTTTGAAAATAAATCCATATCGCTTTTCGTGATTTTCCTGAAATGTTTTACTGTTGCCCTTACCATTCCCTCACTCCACCTTATATATTGCTTTATTGCTTCTTCAGGTGTATAAGGTGATTCGCACCTCGTTACCACTTCTTTGTCATATATTATCCTATGGCCGCTGCTGAGTAGCCTCAGCGTAAGGTCCCAGTCCTCCCCAATATCTTCAGTAAATTTGAACTTTTTTAATAGTTCAGTTTTTATGATGAAGTTGCTGCCAGTTATTGATACTGGAAGGCCAACCATTTCCCTTGAGGGCTGTTCTATTAACTGATAATATCCCTGTATTACAGCTGCTGCTTTAGCTATTCTGTTATAGCTTATATTTAGGTCAGGAGCCTGAACCCCTTGCACTACATCATATCCGTCCTCTATTCTGGCAACAAACCTGCTTATCAGGTCCTTTTCTGGTAGGCTGTCAGCGTCAAGCACAATAGCATATTCTGATTTTTTATTGAAAAATTTTAGTGATTCATTTATTGCTCCTCCCTTCCACCCATTTCTGTTATTCCTATGAACAACTTTTGCCTTGGTGGCCCACTTTGCAAGTTTCTCCGTAGTGCCATCATTTGAATCGTCAACTACTATTACTTCATAATTATCATAATCAAATGAAGTGCACCTTTCCATCACCCTTTCTATGACTTTCTCTTCATTGTATACAGGCAATACAACTGTAACCATTGGGCTTTGCGCTGGGCTTGAAGCCTGCAAACTTTTATGCTTTATAAATCTAACAGTTGAAAAAAAGTATGGTCTGAAAGTGTAAGCCAAAAACACCATTGTAACTGTCCCATAGCCGGCTATAAGCAGTGAAGATACATTTGGGTTCATTGCTATTCAGTTAGCAATTTGTGGTTTATAAGTAAAGTGTTTATTGCATAGATTTTTATCAACAGTGAGCGGGAAAACCCATATCTTTCAATGGATAAGCGAATACAAATATTAATAAACCATAATACAATAAACAATGTTCATGACCATTAAGCTTCCCTGTGACCAATCAATCTTACAAACAGGAATGCAACTCAGGGAAGCATGCCAGATGGTGCTTTGAAAAGAAGACATACAACAAGTTGGCACACACAAACAGGTAAGCGATTCCCACACTTCTGTCTACTCTGGTGCAGACGAATATACAGCATCTGAAGCAGACAAACAAGTCAATCTGCAGGTCTTAATATACAATAGAGCGTTCTACCCTGACTTACAGCCTCCTTAACAACTGTAAACCTTTCCAGTTGCCAATTCTCCATTGATTGACAAATAATGGCCAATACATTAATGCACAGCTCACCATAAAGGAAAATGTTCTTACTGGTTTAAATATCAGAAAAGAGGCGTAAAAGTTGTGGAATAGGTGTAGCTGTTCTGTCAAAGTTATTCAATTCAAAGCGAAGGGTTAAGATATCAATACAACAGAAAGAGATTACAGCACGTGGGCACTCGTTACGCTCACCGCAAAGACGATTAATGCTTAATCATGTATATCAAAACCTGCCATTTGACGTCTTGAGTCAAAGAAGATGAAAAACAAGGGAAGGAAATTTAAGCTCAATCTCCTCAAGCAATTCATTAAATACAAGGCCATAAGCAAAACAATGTTGTTTGTAAACAAGATATACACATAAATGTTCAAAATGAGGTTACAACAATAAGAACAACAGAAAAGGTCTTTTAATTGCCTGAACTGTAGCTTTCAATTAAATGCCTCAGGGAACATTGAAGGTAAATCTGGGTGCTGCTGTCAACCAGCAAATCGTTAGCTTGGTGAATCCATGTTTGCGGGGAGACCAGCAACTCCTTTAGCGGTTAGTAGTTGACGTAATGTAGGTTCCCTAAAAGGCATAATGAATGGAATTCTTAAAACGGTTATATCTAAAGCTGTTTAAAGCATATTTATGGAAACAATGTTCAATGTGCTTGTTGAGCACTTTAAAGATATGGAAAATACAAGCAAAAGGACAGAACTAACCTCCATCCTAGCTCAACTTTTTAATTCAATTTCTGTAGATGAAATAGATAAGGTGGTTTACCTGACACAGGGAAAGCTATACCCGGATTATATGGGGATAGAACTTGGAGTTGCTGAGAAGACAATTGTAAAAGCAATAAGTAAGTACTCAGGGATAACTGAAGGGAAGATCATGGATGAATACAGGAAGACAGGAGACCTAGGAGACGCGGTGGGTAATATAGTAAAAGGCAAAAGGCAAATGAGCTTTTTTTCAGAAAGGCTCACTGTTAACAGGGTTTACTCCACTCTTGACAGAATAGCTAGGTCATCTGGAAAGGGTTCTCAGGAGATCAAGCTATCATACCTTTTGAGCCTGCTAAATGATGCTGAGCCGGATGAGGCTAGGTACATTGTAAAAATGGTCCTTGGAACCCTCAGGCTAGGTGTAGCGGATTACACAGTGCTTGATGCCCTGGCTTTTGCAAGGTCAGGCACAAAGAATTCAAGGGAGATCCTGGAAAGGGCTTATAACCTTTCAGGGGACCTTGGGCTTGTAGCTGCAACCCTAATGAAAGAAGGAGAAGATGCGGTAAAGAGGATAGGCATAACCATCGGCAGGCCCGTTAGGCCAATGCTAGCTGAAAGGGTTCCAGATATAAAGGGGGCTTTAGAATATATGGAAAATGGCTGCACAGCTGAATACAAGTACGATGGCGAAAGGGTTCAGATACACAAAAGGGGGAAAAATGTGATGCTATTTTCAAGAAGGTTGGAAAATATAACTATGCACTACCCTGATATAGTTAAAATCTCATTGAAAAGCATAGAAGTTGATGAAGCAATTGTGGAAGGGGAAGCTGTTGCCGTTGACCAGAATACAGGTGAATTTTTCCCTTTCCAGGAACTGATGCATAGGAGGAGGAAATATGGCATCAAAGAGGCAATGGACCTTTACCCTGTAACCCTTTTCCTTTTTGATGTAATGCTAGTTGATGGGGAACAGCTAATTGACCTGCCCCTTACTGAAAGGAGAAAAATCTTGTGGAAATCAGTTAAAAGTGACGAGAAGGTGCAGTTTGCAACTCACATTGAAACAAAGGAAGCTGATAAGCTGGAAGTTTTCATGGACCAGGCAATAACTGATGGCTGTGAAGGGCTTATGTTGAAGGACAATTCATCAACGTACAGGGCAGGAGCAAGGGGATTTTCGTGGATAAAGCTAAAGAGGGACTACCAAGGTGAGCTTGGCGACACTCTGGACCTAGTAGTTGTCGGTGCATTTTACGGAAGGGGAAGAAGGGCTGGAGCATACGGCACATTGCTCACGGCTGTTTATGACCCTGACAATGATTTGTTCTATACAGTTTCAAAGGTTGGTGCAGGCCTCACTGACCAGGACCTGGCAAGCTTCCCAAAGCTCCTTGACCCCTACAGGATACCTCACAGGCATGCCAGGGTTTCCTCAAATCTTGAAGCAGATGCCTGGTTTGAACCAGTGATAGTAATTGAGGTTCAAGCACAAGAAATAACGCTCAGCCCAGTTCACACTGCAGCATTTAATTCTGTAAAGGTTGGGGCAGGGCTTGCGCTAAGGTTTCCCAGGTTCACCGGAAAGGTCAGGAATGATAAGGGCCCTGAAGATGCTACAACTGTAAAGGAGCTAATTGAGATGTATGGAAATCAGAAGAAGAAGCCAATGATTAGCGGAACAGGTCCTTAGCGTCTGGTCTGTTTAGTTTCCTGGCGCTGTCTTCAGCAGCTTCATACCTGTAGCCTCTTATTATAGCTGCAGGAATGCCCTTACTCTTTCCCATTACAAGCTCCGCAGCGGAAGCAAGTTCGTCGGCCTGAGCTATCAGTGTTACCTTCAGCTTTCTGCCGTAAAGGTCATACTTCCCCCTGTAATCTCTCATCACCTTTATGCCACTTGCGCCAATTGCCATATCAACCTGCCCTTCCCTCCAGGCCCTTCCATAAGTGTCGCTTATTATCACAGCCACGTCTGCCCCCGTCAGCCTTTTTATGGTTTTCCTGACCTTCCTTGCGGAAGCGTCCGGCTTTTTCGGAAGCAGGAGCAGAGCGCCATCATTCCCAATGTTGCTCTTATCAGCACCAGAATTTGCGCCAACAACGCCAACTGTTGATTCAGTTAAAAGGAGCCCCTTCCTCATCCTTACAACCCTCTTTGATGCTGATAGTATGGCCTCAATTTCCCTGGGGTCCTTCCTTACCACCTTTGATGAATTAATGGCAAATTCCCCTGGAGCAATACTGTCAAGCATGACGAACCTCCCCTCAGCCTTTGACACTATCTTAGAAGCTATTACAACTATGTCCCCGCTTTTTAATTCCAGCTTAATTTTCTTGCAAGCGTCAACAAGGAGTGAGCCTACATCATCTCCCTCCTTTACGTGGGGCATCCCCTGAACTGCAAACACCTCTATTCTGTCACTCATCTCCGAATCTTCCATGGCTTGATATTTTTCCCCATTTAAATAAAAGCTTGATGTAATACTTTTATTCTTATACTCTAATGCAACTATATGCATAGCGTTTTACTAGTGGGAAACTTTACCCTCGACGAAATAGTGATAGGGAATTGCCACTATTCATGCATAGGAGGCCCTCCCTCATATGCGGGGCTTTTCCTGAGCACTTACAAAGTTAAGCTTACAATTGCAGGGTGTTATGGGTATGAAACTCAAATGGTAATTGACAGCCTGAAGGGCAGAGGAGCTAACGTAATACCTTCGTGCAATGGTTGCCAGGTAACCTCCAAGTTCAGGCTTGTTGGAAGCAAGAAAAAAATCGTCACCATAATCGATCCTGGGTGCAGGGTTACTGACATTCCTGAAGGGTATTATGATTATGCCATAATTAACGGTGTCTGTGGGGAGGTCAGTACTGACCTAATTAATGAAATACGCAAAAGAAGCAAATTTGTGTACTTGGACCCTCAGGGCCTGCTTAGAAAGAGAAAAAGGGGAAAAGTTGAGATGGCATTTGGGCAGGAATTAATTGAAGCAGTCAAGCACGCTGACGTTTTAAAGGCAAACTGTGAGGAGCTTGAGCTCATAACTGGTACAGCAGACCCTGAAAAGGCGCATGACTATTTTGGAAAAAGCACAACGTTGGTGTTTTCGGAAAGTTACAGGGTCACGCAGATAGGAAACGGGAAAATTCTTGAGCTTGCATTTAAGCCACTAAGGATCTATGATGGGGTTGGCATGGGTGACCTATTTGGCGCAGGATATGTGCTTGGGGTTATGATTTCAGGAGAGAAGATGGGGCTTGCAATGGGGCATGCAGCTGCAACTGCAAGGCCCATGGAGAGGGGACTGTTCAAGGTACCTCACTGGAGAGAGGTCATGAGCATGGCAAAATCACTAATGGGTTCTGTCAAAGAGCAACGCTTATAATTACAATAGCACACAAATAAACAATATGAAGGCAGAGGTCATTGAGCTCCTAAGAAAGTCCAAGACCATGTCAATCTCCACCTGCGACAATGGTCCATGGACCATAAAGGTATTTTATGCTATGGACAGAGGGTTCATATTCCTGCTGGAAAAGGGGGGAAAAACTCTTGAAGCCATAAAAAGTGGGAGCAAAGTATCATTTGCCATTGACTTTAACAGGCCTGACCTTTTTGTGCAGGGTTATGGGAAGGTGGAAGTTGTTGGCGAACCTGGCAATCTTGATGAAGAGAGGGGGATACTCTTGGCAAAAGTTCCAGAGGATACGCTTTTTTCAGGTTCTGGGCACACTGTAATAGTCAGACTTGTTCCGGAAATGTTAAGGGTTACAGATATGAGGGGTGAGCCAAAGAAATATATCGAGAGCTTTAATCCAGATGAAATGACGGAGAAGAAGCCGCTTACGCTGTTCAGGGCGCTCAGGCCATGGACTTTTCAGATGAGCGTCTCATCGCTCATCCTCGGCGTAATGCTTGCAGACAGGGTAAACATAATGTTCTTTATCCTTTCCATAGCCGCCTTAATAATGGCACACGGCGCTTTTAACGAACTTGGTGATTACTTTGATTACATTTCAGCTATTGACAGGCCTGAGGGACTGGGGTCAGGGGGGTCAAGGGTACTTATTGACAAATTCATGGCGCCTCGGACCCTGTTTAGCTATTCGATTGTGCTCCTCACTTTATCTCTTTTGATAGGGTTTTACCTGATAATTGCCAGGCCTGCAATAGCCCTCTTTGTGCTTATTGGAGTGCTAGCTGGTGTGCTTTATGGGTTGCCAAAATTTGGATTAAAGTGGATAAGCCTGGGCGATGTGGGGGTTTTCCTGGCATTTGGCCCCGGCATAGTGCTTGGCTCTGTAGAGCTGCAGGGAGGTCAGGTCACTGCAAGCAGCATTCTAATATCAATTGCAATAGGAATGATCATAGTGGCTGTGCTCCATGCTAATAACTGGAGGGACATTGATTCTGATGCTTCTGTAGGAGCCAGGACAGTTGCCTCTGTGCTTGGTGAGAATGGATCACTTATTTATTACCTCGCTCTAATCTGGTTAAGTTACCCGATATTTGCTGCAGCAGTTGCGCTTGATATCAGGTTGTGGCCTATATTGGGATCGTTGCTCACTGTGCCCTGGGCAATAAAGCTGACAAGGACAGCGCTGAATCCCAAGGATTGGAACAGGAAACTGCTTGACATGCGCACCGGGTCATTCACAGCTCTCCACATGTACCTCTCTTTGATTTTTCTTGGGTCAGCAATTGCCATACAGCATTTTTTAATTTTGGCAGCAATTATGTGAACAAATGTGCTAAAATTCCTATAAAATGTGCATTGATCTCAGTTACTTTAATTTAAATTCAATCATTTGATTACAGCAAAAAATAAAATGTTAAAAAAGTAAAAAATGTCATGGCCCCTTGTGAATGTCTAGATGAAAAATTAAAGAAAATACTTGATGCCATCAGGGAAATGGACAGCAAGGAATTTGAATCCCTATTAAGTAAAAGCGAACGTGAAGGAAGGACAATAGATGAACTAATAGAGGATACTTTAACAAGCAGGCGAAAAAAGGACAAACTTTCTGGGTGATTAACTTTTTATTTTAATGCCCTTGTTTTTCAAAATTCTTTCAAGGACTTGCTTTAATGTTGTGTATTCCATATCTTCTTCAGGCAAGCGTTCATACATAAATGGGCCATGTTGCCTCATGTAAACTGCTATTTCCATTGCCTTTTGCCTGGCGTATTGGAAGTCCTCCCCTTTGAAATAATCAACGGGAATGTGCTCTCCAAGTGCTGGCTCATCCTCAATCCCCACTATTGTACTTTTATTTATCATAAAGCCCAGGCCAACAACCCTGGGAGGACCATCAAAGAAAGTTGGGTTTGAACCATCAGAACTGCATGGGAAAAGGGGACCAACGTGAGATCCCCTCATCCAGCCACCCACAAGATTTGGAAACATAAATGGTTGCAGAATTTCACCAACTGCAGGAAATCCTGACTGAGCCCTGAAGATGGCAACCGGGTCATCCTTGCCAACGTACTTGCCGGCTATATAACTTAGCTTATCAGTGCTGGCAACTGCAGCAGTTCCCAACGCTTTATCCTTGCTCCTTACCCTTTTGATGGTGTACTTGGTAACGTCGCCTATCAATGCAAGGTAGTCGTGCAGCTCTGCCGGCAGATCAAATGGAATGATAGTGCCTTCCTTCTGATCCATTACCTCTATTAAAAAACCGCCATTTAGCCTTGAGTCGATGACTAAGCCAGATGTCGTAAATGGGTCAGCGTAAATCCTGGACAACGGCAAATTAAAGGCAGATGGCCCTGTTTTGTCAGCTATAATGGCAATAATGGGCTCAGCCTTCCGTGGTTCAAATTCCATTTCAGCAATTCCTGGCCCCATTCCCTTTACGTTTCCGCTAAATGCATCGCTTAACAGGTCCTGGCCAGCTGCATATAGTCCTAGTTCCTTTGCAACCTCGGATGCCGCTTTCAGAGCATCCCATGCAAGTTTATGAACCTCCTTTGCCAATTCACCGTTACTGTGCAACATCATCAGGTGTATATCGTCCCCGACCCTTGAAATAAAGAAATCATTTATCTTTTTATTTTTAGCACCTTCCTTTAACACTTCTTTTGCGGCTTTAATTTGCTTAGGATGAGGTGTGACATGGCCTGCCACTGAACCCACGTCGGCTTTTATATCAGTCAAAGTTATAGGCATAATGTTTGTATCATGAATTTACCCTAATATATATGTTTTTCATAAATTTAAAGCAGTGTCGTATCCTGAAAATATTGTACCGCAAGATTCACAACATACCGTGAAACTTACAGATAACAACGTACTTTGGATAATAAAACAGAAGATGACCAACCGTGATATAGCAACAATACAGAACATATCTGTAGCCAAACAGTTGCAAATACAAGCATTGTGCATAAATTGGGCAACCGGGCAGGCATTCCAAAGGTCAGTTATAAAGCACTGATGAGCGGGCAGTGGTCAAATATGAAACATAAATACAGTGTACTTGGAGAAAAGGAATGTAAGGTTTTTCCCACAATACATCAGGTGTTAACAATACTGTCTTCAGCAGAGCCAAACAAGAGCAAGCATGAAACACAGCATATCACACTGATTGGTATAAAACAGCTGATCCAAGGTGAATGGGAAAGTATCTCCCTGTGCATTTAGATGGTTCCCCAAGATTCATTGTAGGTTATGTCGTTTATGGTAACGCTAAAAAATGCAATAAAGCTGCTTGATGAATGCCAAGTGCGGCAGACCAAAAGGGGTGCTGATGGATCACAGTTCTGTCCAAACTTCAGTGAAGGGCAAGAGCCTGTTTCAGGTTAACCTTGAGGGGCTTTGCACATTGTAGGAAGTGCATAATCTGAAACCAACGGCAAGGTTCGGCATGTTCCAACAGAAGATACACCTGTTTGAAAGCGTTGATGAATTCATACACTGACAAGCCTCACCTTTGATTACCTTAAAAAGCCTGCAGATGAGTTCTTCAGGCTTGACAGGAGGACCAGGTGAACTACCCCGCCCTTGCGGACGGGGCCATGCCCGCTTGTTTGGAGCTTCAACGGCAATGCTTGCTTTCACATGCGCTTTATGTATTCGAGCATGCTAGAAGCATAATCCTCTGCGAGCGTCTCGCCTAGGTTCCCTAGGCATAGCCCTTCTTGCTTATTTGCAGCACCTACATCCCTATCAAATACTGAATGGCATGAAGGGCATACTACCATTCTATCCGATAGGTTCAGATGCTGCACTGTGCCACAATTCATGCATACGCCAGTTGTTCTTATGAACCTGCCTACTTCCAAAGGAGTGCTTGCCTTTAGGCAATTGCAAAATCCTCCTATGGAAGTTTGCAGGATTCTCCTTCCGTAAAACTTTGACCAACTCTTATCATTTTGGTAAGCAACATATTCATAATTTGCTGTTACATAATGTGCAAGTTTGTTGTTTATATCTTCTGATTGTTCTGATGTAGAAATTCGCCTTTTATCTTTTGTAGTATTTTTGTACCTCTATTTGACCTTACCTTTTTCTCTTTGTCATATTCAGATCTTGAAAAGGCTTTATAAAGTCTCTTTATCCTTTCAGACATTGGTATAGCGTATTGCACCTTAATTCCATTTGAGAATCTGGTTCTTTATGCCTAAGTCAATTCCTATTGCTCTGCCGTTATGCACTTTTTCCTCTTTTGGCAAGTATGCAACGACATGCATGAAGTAATCACCATTTCTCTCTATAAAGTAGCAACCTCTGCGTTGCATGGCATTTGATCTATCCCGATTGCTTTGAAATCACCCAAGCCCTGTATATGTACTGTTTTATCCTTTATCTTATAGGTTATGCCGTATTGCATTAGGGGGATTGAATGCAGCGCCTTCCTGTACCTTATCTTTCCAGTTTTCTTTCCCTTTGCTTTCAATAAGGCTTTTGAGGTTGCTCTGCAGCCTTTTTATCAGGTATTGTTTCATCTGTGATGACAATACAATCAGCTCCCTTTCTTCGAATTTATCGCCAACCTTTACCTTTTTGTCTTTATAAGAAACAGAATCTGTTATGCCT
>JARVJW010000129.1 GCA_029775955.1 Nitrososphaeria archaeon
TGTGAGATTGTACTTAAGAAGCATCAGATAACTTCTAAAGGTCAGGTTAACAGAAATCATTACTAATGAAATTGTTAATTAAGATTATAAAAAAACACAAACCTAAAAATTCAATCTAGCAAGTCCATCAAGGGCTGTCGTCATATTTTCCGTGACTTTAGCCATTGTAGATAACCTTACAAATTCGTTTATTCCATGTATATTACTGTCATCATCAATTACGCCATAACCAACTGTCGGTATGCCTGCCTTTGATGTGTATTTTCCATCATTGCCCCCCAGCTCACCCACACACTCTTTCAAATCTAATCTGTTAAACATGTAGCCTGTAAAGGCGCTCACTATAGGGTTTACTGGGTCAGTGAAGTAATTACCACCCCCCTTAACTTCAATTAGTTCCACGTCAGGAATTGAACTGATATATGACCTTAGCTCCTCAAAAGCCACTTCCTTATCTTCCTCTGGAAGTAGCCTCATATCAAACTTAATAATTGCCTCATTTGGAATTACATTTGTCCTGTCACCTGTTTCAATTACTGTTGGTGTAAATCTTCCCCATACCCTTTCTTTTGGTGAGCCGGCAGGGGCTTTAAGGGCAGATAACTTTTCTTCCCTTATTTTTGAAAACTTCTCAAGCCTGTTGATGACCTCAGGCAGCTTATATATTGGATTATCAGAAAGGTGGGGATAACCCGCATGTCCTCCCCTTCCCTTGACAATTATTTTACCGCTAGCTACACCACTGGCTCCACAATGCATCTCCTTACTAAAAGAATCAAGAATTATTGCGATGTCATATGTCCTGCCTGAATTGCTGATAACAGCATTTAGGCCATTTTCTCCACCAACTTCTTCGTCCCCCGTTAGAGCTACAGATATATTCCATCTCCCATTTGAGACCCTAAGCAATGCAAGCGCTACAGCAACTCCGCCCTTATCGTCTGCGGAACCTCTTCCGAATACTTTATCATTTTCTACTTTTGCTTCAAAAGGGTTGGTAATCCAACCTGTTCCTGCAGGGACAACGTCATAATGTGCCGCTACAAGCACTCTTGGTCCAACCCCATTAGCCTCTGCCAACAGGTTCCCTGTCCCATCATTTCCATAAATCGTCTGAACCCTTGATACTTGTGTCATTTCGTTTTTCAAATATTGATAACAACTTACAAGCGATTTCCCTGTTTTTGAAACTGTATCCATTGATATAAGCTTTGTAAGTACATCCAATTCATAATTTTTCAGGTCAGGTCGCATATATGTTAATGTACATATGGCAATAAAAATGTAATGTTGGAAATTATCAACAGTGAGTGAGAAAACCCACCCTTTTACAGCACCCATGTAAGTATCTTATAAATATATCTACTTCCACAGGTGTGGGACACTTACTGCATGGTTACCTATCAAAGTTGAATGGATTGTGAACAGGCGCATAGTATTCAATTCTGTCATCACGCCTCTGGGCAATGACTAGCATCTTGTCTGCAGCAAAGCGTCGGAATTGCTCCTCTGATGATATTGTTCAAGGTATTTTATTTAGTTACAAACTCTTTCATAATGTCCCACTTCTGGGAACCATTTAACATTGAATTTGGAATTATGTACACCTTCCCACAAACATGTCATACAATAATGCCTGTCAAGCCTTGCTGTATCAATGTTAACATCCACGTGAGATAGCCATTGCCTTGTCAAAGGCATTCATTTCTGATTTGAACAAGATGTACATCTTTCAGGTCAATTATGACAAAGATGTGGACAAAGAGCTGCTTTTTTCTCATTGACCTTTGCCATATCCTTCTTAGCATACAATAGTTGATGATCAAGGAGTAGCCTGTGCCATCATGTATTAGACGCTGTGATTTCCTTGAGCACATGCAGGTTGTAAATAGCTATCATTACCTGAGTACAGCCTCTCAATTGTCTTGTATGAAACTTATGTAGCATTGTAAACATTGCCAGCATGTCAGAGAACATCCTGTTTGACCAAGCTGCTTGATCAGGAGAAGCTTGACCCTGTCCTAATGAGAATGGCCCGCTCTATCTGGATTATGCTGACAGCTTTATGCACCAGAGAGCTGAGCATTTCCATTGCTTCTCCGGAGTCCTCCAATTCCTTTTTTTGATGGCCCAGTTTACTGATATATTCATTGATCTCTGGATATCGTCTCTGTGTAGCCTGCCACATATATAAGCTGGGAAGTTCGTCTCTATATATAAAGCAATGGCGAATAACGTTATGTTTTTTGTTATGGTAAATAATGTTAGAATAGTGTCCAACACCCTACTTCCGCAAGTAATGTTTCACATTTAACTAGATAAATTGTATAATTGGAAGAATCAACCATTTAGCTCCCGCTAGGAAGTCTCTCGTGCACTGCTACATGTAGGAAGGCTATACCAGTTACCCATTCGAAGCCTTGCCCCATTATTATTGCCCTCCAGCACCTTCAGAAGATCAAAACTTTATGTAGGATAGCAACCAGCAATCGTTAGACCTAACCACCATCCTACGGTCAAATGTTGGGAAGAACCTTCTATATGACTTTATAATAAATGCCTTATATTGGCTGGCAGTCCAAGTATGGTCTTTGCGACCGTTAGGATGACGAATCTGAGCTGCTAAAGGCATGGGCAAAACAGTGTTGTTTGTGGACCCTATATCACAAAAGTGCTCCAAATGTGGTTATGTCAATGAGAACAACAGGAAGGGCCTTTTAATTGCCTGAACTGTGGCTTTTAGTTAAATGCTTCAAGGAACATTGAAGGTAAATTTGAGTGCTGCTGTTAACAAGCCAATCGTTAGCTCAGTGAATACATGCCACTGGGAGGCCAGCAACAAAGGGATTAGTAGTTGACAAAATGCAGGTAAATGTTATTATCCTAGGGCGTCAAACCTGCGCATTGGGGGAACATTATTGGATATTACCCAGGAGGGGACAATTCTGGAAAAGAAAGAACTTGCAACAAACATATATGAAATGAAGCTGTATGCTCCAAAGATTGCGGGCGCTGTGCACGCAGGGCAGTTCATGCTTCTTATGGTTGATGAAAAAGGAGAAAGGGTACCAATGACCATTGTTGACTGGGACAAAGTTAGGGGATGGATAGACATCGTGTACCAGGAAGTTGGTACGACCACAATCAAGTTGACTGGTCTTAAAGATGGTGAAAAGTTGTTTTACGTAGCTGGCCCACTCGGAAAACCATCAAGAGTTGGCAAATTTGGAAAGGTTGTGGTAATAGGGGGTGGCGTTGGGGTTCCCGCAATTTATCCGATAGCAAGGGCCCTGAAATTGCAAGGCAATTATGTTGTGTCAATTATTGGGGCTAAGACATCAAATGCGCTTGTATTTGAAGATAGAATGAAGGAAGTTAGCGATGAATTGATAGTTACAACGGATGACGGCACCAGAGGTTTGAAAGGATTCACATCCGATGCCCTTAGGGAGCTGCTATCACGGGGACGGCGCTTTGACGCAATGTGGTCTGTTGGCCCAACACTGATGATGAAAGCATGTTCTGATGTGGCTGCTGGCAATATACCTAACTCCTTTGCTAGTTTGAATTCGCTTATGGTTTGTGGGGTAGGCATGTGCGGGGCCTGCAGAGTAACTATTAAGGATAAAATACTTCTTACGTGCGTAGATGGGCCTGAATTCATTTCATATGATGTAAATTGGAAAGAGCTTGCAATCAGGCTCAAGTCTTACATGAGGGAAGAAACTGTTTCGCTGGAAATGCTTAGGGGTGCGGGCAAACTATGAGTAAGGTAGGGAAGAGAGTCCAAATAAGGACCAGGCTAGCTAGTGATAGAGTAAAGGACTTCAACGAGGTTGAACTTCCTATCTCTGAGGAAGAGGCGATCAAGGAGGCTTCTAGGGATATAAAGTACTGCGTAGCACCATGCATGAATCGCGGTTGCCCGGTCAATGTTGAAATCCCGACTATGTTAAAGCTTGTTTCTCAAGGAAAAATAAAGGACGCATATGAATCACTGATAACAAGGACGCCAGTGCCATCAATAACTGGCAGGGTATGCCAACAGGAAATACAGTGTGAAGGATCGTGTGTACTTGACAAACTTGGGGAGCCCATTGCAATAGGCGCCATTGAGAAGTTTGTAGGTGACTGGGCTCTAGAAAATGGGATTGAGATTGGTGTTAGCTCCCAGAGAAAAGGAAAGAGTGTTGCAGTGGTGGGCTCTGGACCAGCAGGAATAGTGGTTGCATCAGAGTTGCAAAGGGCAGGGTACGACGTTACAATATTTGAAGCATTTCATGAACCTGGGGGCGTGCTTACCTACGGTATACCGGAGTTCAGGCTACCTAAGAGAATTGTCAGGAAAGAATTTGAAAAACTTAAGAATGTAGGTGTAGAACTTGAACTTGGTTCTGTAATTGGAACAACTTACACGGTTGACGAATTACTCAAGAATTTTAACGCGGTGTTTCTTGGCGTAGGGGCAGGGAGGCCGATGTTCCTGAATGTGCCAGGTGAGAATTATGCCAATATATACACTGCAAATGAGTTTCTAACACGGGTTAACCTGATGAAGTCATACAAATTTCCAGAATATGACACACCACTACACATAGGAAGAAAAGTTGCTGTGATAGGCGCTGGGAATACCGCGATGGATGCTGCGAGATCCGCGCTGAGGCTTGGAGCCGAAACCTATATAATTTATAGGAGAGGTAGAGCTGAAATGACTGGGAGGGCAGTTGAGGTTCATCATGCTGAGGAGGAGGGGGTCAAGTTCATGTTCTACTCGTCGCCATCGGAGTTTCTGGCGGCAGATGGCGTAGACGTAAGTGGAATCAAAATAATGAAAATGAAGCCTGGAGAACCGGATAGGACAGGAAGGCCAAGGCCAGTTCCTACTGGGGAGACAGTTGAGTTTGATGTGGACATGGTAATAACTGCAATTGGTTTTTACCCAAATCCACTTATACCAGGAACTACCCCTACTTTAAAGACAGATGACCATGGGAGGGTTGTTGTTGACCTTGAGGGGCGCACCAGCATTAAGGGGGTTTATGCTGGGGGAGACATTGTTACTGGAGAATCAACGGTAATTGAAGCTATGGGCTGGGGAAGGCGTGTGGCAAAGACCATTGACAAGGACCTTTTAAGGGTTTGATCAGAGAAATTATTTGCTATATACAATAATACCGTCATACTTGAATAAATTTATTCCTTAATTTTCGGCAATAATTTATTAACAATTATTTATGTTTTGGCGCATTTGTATAATTTATAAAGCGATTGCCGAGCAATTTATAATGAGCATAATTATAAAGGCATAACCGTAATACGTTAAAAATATTTTTAAAGCTTGTTATAAAACGTACTGCATTGATACTGCCAATATTTGCAGAACTGCTCTTAATATTGATAATAAGCTCACTTTCAGGCATAATAGGAGCCTTAACTGGCCTTGGAGGGGCAACTTTCCTTGTCCCAATCTACACGCTTTACCTGGGAATTCCCTTTCCTTATGCAGCTGGTGCGAGTTTGATATCCACTATTGCTACATCAAGCGGCGCAGGAAGCGCCTACATAAATGACAGAATAACAAATGTGAAAATAGGAATGGGTTTAGAAATTGCTACAACTCTCGGGGCTATTATAGGATCTCTCACAGTAGCTTTCATATTTGCCCACCATCTTGAATTTATTGTATATCTGGTATTTGGTGGCGTTTTGTTGTCACAAGTATATGTTCAACTGGTAAAGTCGAGGCATGAATTGCCAAAACCAACAAAGCCAGATTGGACTACTAAACTATTTCAGCTTAAAGGCGATTACTATGACGCTGTTTTACGGCAAAAAGTTGAATACCATGGAATAAGGTGGTGGTTAGGCGAAACAATAATGTTTTTTGCTGGCTTTATAAGCGGTTTGCTTGGAATCGGGAGTGGTGCTTTAAAAGTCCTTGCTATGGATTGGGCTATGAACTTACCCATGAAAGTCAGCACGACAACTAGCAATTTTATGATTGGAGTTACAGCTGCAACCGGCAGTTCCATATATTGGGCGCTTGGTTATATACAACCATTTCTTGCAGCAGGAACTGCAATAGGAGTGCTTGTTGGAGCATATTTTGGAACAAAGATTCTTGTAAAAATAACAAGCAAGAACATACGCTACATATTTACACTGATCCTTGTTTTTCTCGGCATTCAGATGATTTTAAGGGGGTTTGGGTATGGATTTTGAAAATATTATAGGCCTTGCGTTAAGAGTTGGGGTCATAACAAGTGCTCTTTTTATAGTAATTGGGCTTGCCCTTTTTTTCATAGGAAGGCACCCTTCTTATATTGCAAATGAATTGCTCCGATACAACAGCTCAACAATTAATGTTTACAAGATTCCCAATGGAATAAAGGCGCTGGATCTAACATATTTTATTTATTTCGGGTTAATAATATTAATAGCTACTCCTGTAATGAGAGTAGTTATTGGAATAATACAATTTATAGATCAGAAAAATCGCATTTATGTTGCGATAACGGTAGTTGTGCTATTTAATCTTATGATGGCAATATTTGTATTGCCACGGCTTATCGTGGATATTGTGACAATTTTAGGTTTCGCTTAAAACAGGGAAAATCCAAAGCAATTGCAAGGATTTAGAAATTTTGAAAAAGGTCACGATAACTCCTTGGGCTAAATGGCAATCAATTTTTTAACAGATTATTTTTTACAGTTGTTGCAATTTCATTCTGATTGCCTATAATTCGTTTTTATGGCGACAACGATCATGATATTTTGCAATAACCAAAAAACTTATTCCTTGAATTTTGCATCGCTTTATAATGAGCTTATCAAAGGCTGTGGAAGAAACTAAATGGAAGGACATTCATTGGTTGCTCTTTATTTCATTTAGCATAGGAACCACCATTGAGGCTTACATATATTCCCTTTCATATATAGCAACTGGATGGGTTGTTGTCCCTCGGGTCTTGTTAGCGGTTCTTGCAATATGGCCTCCATTGTGGCTTTTGCTTGGCGGAATTGTTGCAGGGCCGCTTGCAGATAATATAGGAAGGAGAAACACGCTGTTTATAACGTTGGGGCTTTATTCGTTAGGAGCTATTGGGTTGATCTTTGCTTACAACTATATCCTGCTGTTGATGTCAATTGGGCTTTTGCTGTTTGCTGCAGGTGGTGAATATAACACCATACTTGCAGCAACTCATGAGCTCTTTCCAAAAAAGCAGAGGGCTTCAGCCCTGTTTCTTGAATTAAATTTCACCAATATAGGTGGATCTATTGCAGCAATTCTTGCCATCCTTGCAATATCTTCAATATTTGACCAGAGGGCGTTCCTTGGAATAACTTTATTGCTTTCAATAATTACAATGTTCATCATAAGGCTCAGGGTCCCAGAATCTGTTATGTGGCTTGAGTCAAAGGGAGAGAACGTGCATGGCTCTCGGGAGCTGGAAAAGTTTTATAACACAAAAGCTAAAGAAGACGACTTAAGCAAACCCTCAAAGGTGCCATCGTTATGGTTTAGAACTTTTATAGGTGGAGCTCTAGGCTGGGCATACACTGCAGGCTTTAGCCTGATAGTGCTTACCCTGGGCCCGTACTTTTTCCCTCACCTGACTGATTGGTTAATATTAATATTTGGCGCCGTTGCATTTTTAGCTGGCTTTATAGGGCTTATAGCTGATAGGGTATCTAGAAAAGCAATGCTTATCATTTCGTCCATATCTGTGCTTGTAGTTGCTTACTTGTTTATACCAACACTTGGTCTGTGGCTTGTCAACAAGTTTATCTTCTGGGTACTTTTTATAGCGGTTTCAGTATTCATAAATATATTCTTTTTAGCAGAAGATACCCTAAAATCAGAAATTTGGCCAACAAAAAGGAGGGGCATGTACACTGCCCTGGTGAGGGTAATTTCACTTGGTGGGTCAATTCCGGTCCTCTTTCTTGTGGTTAACCTCCCAATTATCGATTATATGTGGGTTGGCATAGGAATATTCAGCATTGGCTTTATAGCAAGTGTTCTCTGGTACATATTTGGCATTGAAACAAGTAAAGGGAGGAGTGTCAGGATATGGGATTAAATAAGGAGCTACTGTATGAAAAGGCACTTGGCACTTTGTATGGAACAGCAATTGGCGATGCACTAGGCATGCCCACAACCTTTCTTGACAGAGTTACGATTAAGAAAAGGTATGGGTTTGTTGATGGGTTCATGAGCCCACCGCCTGACAATGCAGTCCATTCACTTTTGAAAGCAGGAACATATACAGATGATACGGCGCTGACTTTTGCCCTTGCGAGGGCCATTATAAGGGAGGGGAAAGTCAGCCCGGAAGCAGTGGCTGATGAATTGCTAAAATGGGCTAAGGCTAATGGAGCCCTAGAGGAAACAATAATAGGGCCCAGTACCAGAAGGGCTATAGAGAATATGCTTTCTGGGGTTCCAGTTGAACGTGCAGGAATTTCCGGCACAACAAATGGATGCGCTATGAAGATATCTCCAGTGGGGATATTTGACTGCTGCAAAAGCTATGAAGAAATGCTCGACGATGTAATTAAAGCTTGCATGCCGACTCATTATACAGGAATCGCAATTTCTGGTGGGATGGCAGTTGCCACTGCTGTAAAGTTAAGCATTATTAATAAAAATAGCCCATCTGAAATTGTATCTGAGTCACTTAAAATGGCAAGGGTTGCAGGTAAAGCCCCAGATAGTAAATCGATATATGATAGAATACATGAGGCAATGGGCATTGGTGGAAACGATGACCAGGATTACTTGGACAACCTTTACGCTTTCCTGAAGGAACCTAGGGGAGCGCTTACTGAAGATGCTGTACCAGCTGCGCTTTCAATATTTGTCAGGTCCAGCGGTAATTTTATGAGGGCCCTGCTTCTTGCCTGTAACTTGGGTGGAGATTCAGATACCATAGGGGCAATAGTAGGTGCAATTTCTGGAAGCTACTGCGGAATACATGGAATTCCTGATGAGTGGATAAGAACAATCGATCAAAATTCTAAAATTGATATAAGGAAGTTAGGCAGTGACCTTACCAATGCGACGTCAATTTGACCTTATTGTAGTATCAGATTGCGTGCTTGATGTATATTATCGAGTCAACTCGTTGCCTATAAGAAAGGAAGATGCAATTGCTGCTGATAAAATGTGGTTCAGCCCTGGAGGAGCATGCACTATAGCCATAGTTGCAGGAAGGCTTGGGCTGCGAGTTGGGGTCATAGACAGGCTTGGAAGGGATTGCTTTTCATCAATATTAATTAGGGAACTTGATGCTAATGGAGTTGATACAAAAATGATAAAAATTGATGAACATGAAAACACATCTATTTCAAACAACATATTTGATAAAAATGGCGGGCATGCCTTTTTTGGATACGCAGGAGCTGGTGCAATGCTGAGTATTAAAGACGTCGCAAGCGTAACTTCAGCAAAGGCTATTTTTTTTGATGGTTATAACCTTAAGGAAACCATTTCCGCATCACAAGCGATAATGAGCGCAGCCACAATTGCCAGCCAAAATTCAATAAGAGTGTTTTTTGACCCAGGCCCTAGAAAAACAAGTATGGTTGATAAGTTAATTACATTTTCAGATACTGTCTTCTTTAATAAAAGAGAGCTTTTATCTTACACAAGGAAGAGTTACAGAAATTCAATCGAGGAACTGATTAATCAAAGGAGAACCTATATAATAAAAGAGGGAAAGGCAGGTTCTACATGCATATCAAAAGGAAGCATATACCATACCGAAGCATTCAGGGTTAATGGGTATGAGCATACGATAGGCGCAGGAGATGTTTTTGATGCAACATATATTGCATTGATAATGAAGGGCAATGACATCAGAAAGGCATGTGAGTATGCGAACCTTATGGCTTCAATAAAGCTTAAATCCAGCACCCTGAGCGACCTTCCATCCCTTGATCTTTTGATTAAAATTGGAAAAGAGCACGGAATTTTATGAATTATTTAATGCAAATTGGTGTTAAAAAATTAGCTTAAAACTATGATTTATGTTTGTTATTTATAAACTATCATCTTTGTTATTGCTTCGTGACTGACATACTCTCCACCCTTGAAGTTGCCTCTTTAGAGATATCAGTGCTCCCATTGCATGCAATTGACCTATGCCCGGACGCTATGTTGGATGAAGCATTGACGTCAGCGTGGTCAACGTGCCCCCACTTACACTTGAAACTCTTTCCTGATCGGTTGCCTATCTGTCCACACCTTGAACATTCCTGCGATGTGTGATATGGATCAACAACAGGTATTCCGTCTGGCTTTATATTCTATTATCTGCTATAGAATGACCAGCTATTCAAGGAATACCTGAAATTTATGCTCGACTTTGCATTTCTTATCACCTGCAGATATTCAAGCTTAATTCCCGTTCTGTTTCGCTTCCTCTACTATTTTCTTTGATACCTTGTGGTTCAAATCCCTTTCAATATTTCTCTTCCTGCTTTTTTGACCTTCCTGTATTTCGCTTTTTTCTTATATGAATATGTTCTGCTTACAAGTTTTAGGGCTTGGCTATAACAGTAATGTGCCCGGTCGTGTTTCTATCAATTCCTAAATGTAAAATAGGTTCAATCAAGTTTTCCTCTGGGACAGATGAAATACATGTATATTCCATGTCAACTTGATTTATTTTCAGGAAATCGTTTCTGAAGTTTTAAAGGAGGTATCACAATCTTCATGACTGAACTTTATCCCCTGTGCTGGAATGGTTCACACTATGCTTTCCTGTTCCTTGCATATTTCCTTAATATCTGGTTTGATATAATTGACTTAAGTCCAAACTGTTTCACATCCGCTGAAGATATTGAACGATATGGCATATTCTGCTATCTTCCATGCAAGTTCAATCAAGAAATTACGGTTATGCTTTGTATGTTAATATAATGCTTTTTTCTGCTCCTCAATGTGTTACAATTTCAATATAATTGTATATAAATATATCGTATCCACATCGCAAGCTCAGTGGTTTTCTTACTTAAATATTTTGTAAATTAAACACCTCCGTCAACTAATGCTTTATGTGGCATTTAAATTAGCATTTATGATTTGCCAGTTTTCAATGAATGCCTTTTTCAATATTGGCGCTCTATGGCACATTGAAGCATTACCTTCACATCTCTTAGCCTTGTTTTCACCCCCAACTCTACACCTGAAATTTCAAAATTCCATATTGCTGAAATACAAGGATGCTATTGCCCCATAATGTGACAACAGGCCCTCTCATGAATTTATCAGAATGTCTTTTATTCTCAAGAATATTTTCATTGTTATATTTACTCTTTTTATTATAGCTTGTAGCTCAACTCCTGTTAATGCAATTCCTCTCCGTAGGACGGGTCCAGCAGGCGAGTTCCTTCCTTCCCTACATGGACTGAAACTTGCTGTACAGTAACACCTTTAGCGACAGCTCAGCCTTCTGAAATCGTCTAGAGCTTACGCTGTCACCCTCTTAAATGCAAAGAATATCTCCACCA